>JBGPEV010000275.1:0-5044 GCA_041482995.1 bacterium
AGGGGGAAGTCACCGCGGGCAGCTTAACCTCGTGCCGAGGAGGGTCTGCGCTACGCACTATCCATGCGGGTCCAAAGCGGCAATGTCCCCCTCGCTTGCGAGGGGGACAGGCCGCGACAGCGGCCAGGGGGAGTCACGGCTGCCTACGCGAAGGCTAAGCCCCGGGTCCCGACCGGTCGGCGTTCGGGCCAAGGACCAAGGCTATTCCCGCTTGCCTAGCCGGGGATTGAGGGCCCGCGCGCCCCTGTCGACGAGGCTGTGCGGCTTGGGTACAATGGGCGTTGGAGGTTGGGTCTTCCAGCCATCGTGAGGGTTTCCGGATCGCTCCTGGGTGATGCATGAGAGAGGTGTGGCCGCTGTTGGTTGCCGTCGGCGCCATCGTGTCGCTCTGGGCCATCATGCGCTTCCGCTCCGCCAAGCGGCGCGACGAGCGGGGCGTGGCCATGCCCCGGGTGGAAGGCTTTCAGGTGACCAGCCCCCTCCATCCCCGCATGACCCGCGGCTGCGTGTTTGACCTGGGGCTGCAATACGGCAGGGGCTTCCGGCGCAAGGAGGGTCCCGCGCTGCCCCATGGGCCGGATTGCCAGTGCCGCCCGCTTCCCTTCGCCTTTTCCGGCGCGGAAGTCTTCAGCGGATCGCTGCGGCGCTTCGCGGAAGTGCGTTGCGCCCAGCCGGACTTTCCCGCGGAGGCGTGCGCACCCCTGCTGGAAGGGCTGAAACGGGTGAACGCGGACGCGGTGCCGGACACTCTAACCGGGTATCTGGGGCGGATCGGGCTGCTGGATCGCCTGGCCCCGCCGCACCGGGAACCGGTGCGGCGCTTCTTGGAGGAGCGCTATGCGTTCCTGCGTGAGACGCAGTCCCCCTCGGACCGGGCCGCTGCGCCGGCGGATCGCCCCTCCGATGCCGTTTAAGAGGGCCAAACAGAACTGCAAACTGCCTCAGCACAAAGGACACAAAGACCACAAAGAACAGCACATTTTTCATGCCGACTCATCGAGCAATTTGCGCCAATAGAGCGTGCTGGTGCGTTCCTTGACCTTACTCAGAACTGCCACCACAAGGAGCGGAATTCCCTTTGTGTCCTTGGTGTACTTCGTGGTTCAGAAGTTCTGTTGGGCGCACTAAACCTTGGTCCGGGATCTCCTGCTGCAAGCGACATCATGACCCCTAAACACCTGCGCTGGATCGGCATCGGCGGACTGGCCGTGGGCATCGGCCTGTTCATCGCCTTGACCGGATTCGTCATCTATCTCGATACCCAGCTCCCGGCCATCACGGTGCTGGAAGATCCGGATTACAGCCTGCCGACCAAGATTTACGACCGGCACGGGGTGAAGGTGGACGAGATCTTCATCAAGCGCCGCAAGCTGATCACCTCCGAGCAGATTCCCAAGTACCTGATCACCGGGCTGCTGGCCAAGGAGGACACGCGGTTCTTCCAGCACCACGGGATCGACCCGATCCGCATCGTGAAGGCGGCGTGGGTGAATCTGATCACCTTCTCCACCGCCCAGGGCGCCAGCACGCTCACCCAGCAGACGGCGCGGCAGTTCTTCCTCACCCTGGAAAAGACGTGGATCCGCAAGATCAACGAGGTGCTGCTGGCCCTGAAGATCGAGCGCCAGTTCTCCAAGAAGGAAATCCTCACGCTCTACCTGAACAAGGTGAATTTCGGCGACGCCTGGGGCGTTTCGGCGGCCGCGGAGTTCTACTTCAACAAGAAGGTGGAGGACCTGAGCCTGTCGGAAAGCGCCACCCTGGTGGGCCTGTTGCCGGCGCCCAACCGCTACAAGCCCAACAAGAATCCGGTCGCGGCGCGCAAACAGCGCAACATCGTGCTGCAGCGCATGCTCGAGGAAGGCTACATCGCCCAGGCGGAATACCTGGCGGCGCTGTCGGAGCCGATCGTCGTCGCCGAGGCGGCGGACAACGGGTCGGAGGCGGCGGCCTACTACGTGGAGTTGGTGCGGCGCATTCTCCTGCAGCAGTTCGGCAGCCGCAACCTGTATGAGGGCGGCCTGAACGTGTACACCGCCATGGACTATTCCTACCAACGGGCCGCCAACCAGTCCCTCATCGATGGCGTGCAGGCGCTGGACCGGCGGCGCGGTTTCCGCGGCCCGGAGGATACCGTGGAGCTGGACCCCGAGGGCAAGCCCCCGTCCGAGGAGTTGGAGGCCCTCAATCCCGATCCCCACGTGGAAGTGGGGCGGCTGGCCCGCGGCGTCGTGCTCGAAGTCGGCAATGCCCAGGCGCGCGTGGCCCTGGCTCCCGACGCGCAAGGGCTGATCCTCTGGGAGCGCATCAAGTCCCGCTGGCCCGTGCGGGTGAATCCCGACAACGACGCCCAGCCGTTCTACAACCGCGGCCTGAAGGACCTGCTCAAGCCGGGCGACCTGATTCAGATGCGGGCCATCGGCCGCGATGCCGCCAGCGGCAAGCCCCTGTTCGACCTGCACCAGGATCCCCTCGCCAACGGCGCGGTCTTCGCCATGGATCCACGCACCGGCGACGTGCTGGCGATGGTGGGCGGCACCAAGTTCGGGCGCGGCGACGGCGCCAGCGAGTTCATCCGCGCCACCCAGGCCGAACGCCAGCCCGGCTCGGCCTTCAAGCCCATCATCTACGCCACCGCGATCGACGAGGGGTACACGCCGGCGAGCGTGCTGGACGACAGCCCGCGCACCTTCACGCTCAGCAACGGCAAGAAGCACATTCCGCAGAACTACGACAACACCTACCTGGGCCGGCTCACCTTGCGGGAATCGCTGCTGCGCAGCCGCAACGTGCCCACCGTGGGGCTGGTGGAAGAGATGGGCCCGCGCAAGGTGATCCAGTACGCCCGCAAGTTGGGCATCAGCACGCCCATCCCGGAGGAGAGTATCATCGCCCTGGGCACCCATTCGGTGAAGGTGTGGGAGTTGGCCCGCGCCTACGCGGTGTTCGCCTCCGGCGGGAACCTGGTGCAGCCCAACTACATCCTCAAGATCACCGACCAGAAAGGCAATTTGCTCTACCAGAGCGCGCCCAAGATCGAGCCGGTGATCAGTCCCGACACCGCGTACCTGATTTCCGATATCCTGCAGGACGTGGTGCGCAATCCCCACGGCACGGGCCACGCGGCCCTCGCCGCCTTCAAGCGCCCCATCGCCGGGAAGACCGGCACCACGCAGAACTACACCGACGCCTGGTTCATGGGCTACATTCCCCAACTGGTGACGGCGGTGTACGTGGGCTTCGACGATCCCACCAAGTCCCTCGGCTCCGCCGAGACCGGCTCGCGCACGGCCGCCCCGATCTGGGCGGAATTCATGGGCGTGGTGGAACGCTCGCTCCCGGTGGAGACCTTTGCCCAGCCGCCCTCGGTGGCGACGTTCCGCGTCAACGACAATGGACAGTTGGTCGGTCCCTGCGACGATCCCACCGGCTCCCGCTTTGAGTTGTTCAAGGCCAGTTCCATCCCCCTGCGCCTGCAACAGGCCGGCGGCTGCTCCCGCCCCCCGGCGGGCATCGAGCGGCCCGCGCAGGCCGCGGCCGTGAAGGAGGACGTGGATTTGTAGCGCCCCGCCGTTACCGGCTCTCTGTACGCTTTCCGCCACACGACCTGTGGCGGAAATGGGTCGCCCCGCGGCGCGCCAAGCCTCCGCGCCCGACGGTTCCTTCCGTACGCCCACCTCCGCCACTCGGCCGCTCAGAACCCACAGCAGGGGTAGAATGAAGCAGGGCAGCCTGCGCGCGCAGGACGGATGGCGTCAAAGATGCAAGCAACTCAGGCGCGCATCGACACGCCAAAGCGAATCTGCCGGATGGTAAGTATGTCTCCCCAGCGTCCCTCGAACGCCGAACAGTTGGCGGCACGCGCGCAGCCCATGATCGTCGTGGCGGAAGACGAGGAAATGCTGGGCGCGCTGATCGAGTCCAAGCTCAGCCGCGCGGGCTATCGCGTCATTTTGACCAAGGACGGCAAGGCGGCCTGGGCCGCGATCCTCGCCGAGCCGCCCGATTTGATCGTCCTGGATTGGATGATGCCCGGCATCGACGGGCTGCACCTGCTGGCCCTGGTGCGGGACCATCCCAAAACGAAGGACACTCCGGTCATGATGCTCACCGCCGTCACCCAGAAGTCCGAGGTCTTGACGGCGGTGGACGTTGGGGTGAGCGACTATCTGGTCAAACCCTTTCAGCCGCAGCAACTCCTGGCGCGAATCCGCAAGCTGCTCGCTCCCGCGGCGCAGCGCTAGCGGGAACAGCCTGCCGGCACCCGCCTGCGGCGGTGCCGAGGGCACGGGCGGCTTCGGATCACGCTTTTGCCGCTGGTTCCGCGCCCGGAGCCGAGGCGCCGTCGGGCGCAACCTCCGTCCCCTCGGCGGGGAGCGTGAAATAGAACGTCGCGCCCTGGCCGCGCTGGGCCTCCGCCCAGATCTTGCCGCCATGGCGCGCGACGATGCGGGCGGCGGTCGCCAAGCCGATGCCGGTGCCGGGGAACTCACTTTCCTTGTGCAGGCGCTGGAACGCGGTGAACAGCCGGCCGGCCTGCGCCGGGTCAAAGCCCGCGCCGTTATCCCGCACGAAATAGGCCGCACCCTGCTCGGTGGTCGCGAGCCCGAAAACGATGCGCGGCTCGGGCGTCTTACCCGTGTATTTCCAGGCGTTACCCAGCAGGTTGTTGAGCAGCCCCTGCAGCAGGTGCTTGTCGCCCTGGGCGGTCAACCCAGCGGCAATCTGGATGTCGACGCTGCGCTCCGGATAAGCGATCCGCAGCTCGCCGATGGCATCGCGCGCGAGCGAGCTCAGGTTCACTGCCGTGCGCTCGATCTCAGCCCGGGAAAGCGAGGACAGCGCCAGCAGGCCCGCGATCAGCCGGCTCATGCGATAGCTGGCGGCCTGGATGCGCTCGAAAATTTCCTTCACTTCCGGCGCCATGCGCTCCGTGAAGTCTTCCAGCGCCATGCCGCTGTATCCCGCGATGCCGCTCACGGGCTGCTGCAGATCGTGGGAGACGGAGTAGGAGAACGCCTCCAGTTCGCGGTTGGCGATCTCC
>JBGPEV010000276.1:0-5039 GCA_041482995.1 bacterium
CCTGCGTGTGGCCTCCGTACAGACGGACAGGGAGGTCTGAAAGAAAATCTGCGTAATCTGCGGATTCGTCGTTGTTAGCCCTTCAAATTGAGATTTTTCCGTAACTTGCTAGAGCAACGAACCCGGAGACGCCAACTCGTCGGGGGCCGCCCCGTCCCATAGGGTCATCTGCCGGAGGTCCTCGGCCGGTTCGGGATCCCCATCCAACTGGGAGACCCCCAGTCCCAGCAGGCGCAGTTTTTGGCCGGCCAATCCCGACTGTTGATAGAGTTCCCGTCCGACGGCGAACAGGGTCTCCGCATCGTCGACCGCGTGGGGAAGGGTGCGGCTGCGCGTAAAGGAACGGAAGTCCGCGAGGCGCAGCTTGAGCGTGACCGTGTGGCCCCGCGCCTCCGCCTGCTCCATGCGCCGCGCCAGGCGCTCCGCCAAGTCCCGCATTTTCACCAGCAGCCAGGGCAAATGGTCATGATCTTCGGCGAACGTGTCCTCCACGCTCACCGATTTCCGCTCCCGGCTGGGTTCCACGGGGCGGTCGTCGTTGCCCCGGCAAATCTGGTGGAAATACTCCCCGCGCCGCCCGAAGCGATGAACCAGTTCGGCCAGCGGCATGCCCTGAAGATCGCCGCAGGTGGCAATGTTGAGCGCTTTCAGCCGCTCCAGCGTCACCTGCCCCACCCCGGGCACCTTGGCGACCGGCAACGTGAGCAGGAACGAGGCAACGTCCTGGGGGCGGATCACGAACAGCCCGTTCGGCTTGCGCTCCTCCGAGGCCACCTTGGCGAGGAACTTGTTGGGCGCCACTCCGGCGGACGCCGTCAGGCGCGTTTCCGCCACGATCTCCCGCTTGATGGCCTGGGCCAGCCGTGTGGCGGAGGGCACCCCGAGGCGATTCTGGGTCACATCGAGATAGGCCTCGTCCAGGGAGAGCCCCTCCACGAGGCCGGTGTAGCGCTGGAAGATCTCGTGAATTTGCGCCGACACCGCGCGGTAGTTCTCGAAATTCGGCGGCAGGAACACCGCCTGGGGACAGAGCCGCGCGGCACGGGCGCTCGGCATGGCCGAGCGGATGCCGTACTTGCGCGCCTCGTAGCTGGCGGCGGCCACCACGCCGCGGCTGGCGGGCGCTCCGCCCACCACCACCGGCAGGCCCGTCAACTTGGGATGGTCCCGCACCTCGACCGACGCGTAGAAGGCATCCATGTCGATGTGGATGATCTTGCGGGGATAATTCGCGCCCATGATCCTAAGTGTACTCTGTTCGGGAGCCGAAGAAAAAGTGAGCCGGCGCAAGGTTTAGAGCGCGTAACAAAACTGCGAACTGCCTCAACACGAAGACCACCCTTCGCTGCGCTCAAGGGCCGGCTCCGGAACACGAAGGACACAAAGAACTGCTATTTATTCTCGCCGACGCATTGAGCGATTTGAGCCAATAGAGCCTTCTGGCGCGCTAGTTCAACTTTCTCAGAGCTGCTGCCACGAGGAGCAAAATTCTCTTTGTGGTCTTCGTGGTCGGCGCCTGCCCTCGAGCCCTTCGCGCTGCTCAAGGGTAAACTCCGCGAAGGGTGTTTCAGCGGTTTTGTTAGACGCTCTTATCCGATCCGTGCGGAGCGCTTGAACCGGGAGTGATCGGCAGCGGTGGCTGGCCAAGCGCGGATTCCACGGGGGGAGGTGCTCATCCGGCTGACGCAATGTTATTGACAAATGGATAATCTTGTGAAACAATCTTCGATGCGCGGCCACCTGTGACGGCGGGCCTGGGTGACGGACGGCCGTGCCGAGCGGAGCCTGGACCAGCATGCGAGCCCTCCCCTGAGAACAGGTTGGGGGGCGAAGGTCTCAAGACGATGGAAATTGAAGTTATGAAATTTGTTCGGATCGCGCAGATGCCCATTGTCAGAAATGGGTTATCGCCATCCCACTCATGTGGAATACGTTGATTCAGCGAAGGATCGGGCAAGAACGCGGATCGTGGGAAATAGATCCATGGACACCTCCGCCAGCCGCAATCCTTGGCTCTCGGAACTCACATGGCACCCCTCGCGGAATGAGGGTTAGCGCCGGAATGGAATTCGCTCGCTGGGCATTCACTAAAGGGATCGGCCTGCGACCAGCATTTCGACGGAATCGCCTGTTTCGGCGAAAGATCGAGCAAAAACGCGGATCGTGGGGAAGGCCGCTGATCCGAACGGATGTGGGTTTGACCGGAACGGGTGGGGTGAGGGTCGAGCAGCCCCAAAGTCCTGTGCAAGCAAGAGGTGCCCGCTTGGAAGCCGCGATCCGCTCGACGGCCGGGAGTATCGGCCGTTCCGCGGAAGTTCCGGCGGAGCAACCTGCCACGGACACACGCCTTCAACCCTGGCCCGGGTGGGGCGAGGGATTGGACAACGCACTGGACAGGTCGGCCTCATGGGGAGGCGCCGATGCCCTGGAACACTCCGCGCTTGCGCTTGACGCGCGCGCACCCATCGGCGACGATGAAGGGTTTTTTCAGGACAAGGAGTTGTGGATGGAACGGTGGATCGTCGGAAACTGGAAAATGAACGGCTCCCGCGAGCAGGTGTCCACTTTTGCGGCGGAATTGCTCAAAGACCTGCCCGCTTCGGTCCGGAGCGGCAAGGTGCGGGTCGGCGTGTGTCCCCCGTTCCCGTATCTGGCGGTGCTGGGCGAGCGGCTGTCCGGGTCGCCCGTGCTGCTCGGCGCCCAGAACGTCCATCCCAAACCGAGCGGCGCCTTCACCGGTGAGATTGCCGCACCCATGCTCGCCGACTGCGGCGTGGCCACGTGCCTGGTGGGGCATTCGGAGCGGCGGCAGTTCTTCCACGAGACCGATGCCTTGATCCGGGAGAAGCTGGTGGCCCTGTGGCAGACCCCGATCGTCCCGATCCTGTGCATCGGCGAAACCCTGGGGGAGCGGGAGGCGGCCCGGCAACAGTCCGTCGTCCAAACGCAGTTGGACGGCGCGCTGAAGGGTGCCTCGATTCCGCCCGGACGCCTGGTGGTCGCCTACGAACCGGTCTGGGCGATCGGCACCGGCAAGACGGCGACGCCGCAGCAGGCGCAGGAGATGCACGCCTTCATCCGCAAGTGGCTGCAAGGCAACGCCCCCGGGCACGAGATTCCGATCCAGTACGGCGGCAGCGTAACGCCCGACAACGCCGGCATTCTGCTGGGCCAGCCGGACATCAACGGCGCCTTGATCGGCGGCGCCAGCCTGAAGGCCGCTTCGTTCCTGGCCATTCTTCAACACGCTCACTCCTGATCCGCCATGTTCATCGCGCTCGTTGTGCTTCATGTGTTGGTGTCCATCTTCCTGGTGCTGGTGGTGCTGCTCCAGGCCGGCCGGGGTGCCGAACTGGGCGCCGCGTTCGGCGGGCTTGGCCAAGCCACCTATGGCCGCACCCCCACCACGCCGCTCGCCAAGCTCACGACCGGCCTAGCGGTGGTCTTCATGGTCACCTCGCTGACGCTGGCGTTCATCGCCAACGAGCGGCCCACGGAATCGGCGCTGTCGCCGTCCGCCATGGCGCCGCAATCGGGCACCGCCGCCCCGGGCGGCACACCGCCTGCGGCGCCCGCCACTGCGCCTGCACCGGCCGCCCCCGCGCAAACGGCGGCTCCCGCCGCCCCCGCGCAGCCGGCGGCCCCAACCGCACCGGTGTTGCCTCAGACGGACGCCCCGGCGCGCAAGTAGGCGGCGGAGCCTGCCGGGTGAGAAGCCGCGGGCGCAGCCCGCGGCTCGGGATGGGGGGAGCAGCGAGACACCGCGCACCGGCTGGCTGCGGCTAAACCTCCAACCATTCCCGGCGAATGGAGACGGCGGCCTTCAGTGCCTCGGGCGTGCCCTCGAATACGACGCGTCCATGGCCCATCACGTACAGGCGATGGCTGATGCGGAGAGCGATGGTGAGCTTCTGCTCCACCAGAAGAATGGCAATCCCCCTTGCCGCGATCTGGCCCAGCAATTGGGCGACCTGCTCCACCAGGCGTGGCGCAAGGCCCTCGGTCGGCTCGTCGATCATGATCAAGTCGGGATCGCCCATGAGCGTACGGCAGATCGTGAGCATCTGCTGCTCCCCGCCGGACAATACGCCGCCGGCCGTATCGGCCCGTTCCTGCAGCATCGGAAACAGCCGGTACATATCCTCCAACGACCAACGGCCAGCTTTGCGGACCGACTTCACACCCAACAGCAGGTTCTCGCGCACGGTGAGCCCGGGAAAGATGTCCCGATTCTCCGGTACGTAGCCCAGACCCAGGTGGGCGATCCGGTGCGGCGGTAAGCCGGCGATCTCGTGTTCCTTGAACCGGATGGACCCGATCGGGCCAACCTCTCCCATGATGGCCTTGATGGTGGTGGAGCGCCCGACGCCGTTGCGCCCGAGCAGGCTGACAATCTCACCCCCACCCACCTGGAACGTCACTCCCTGCAGGATGTGGCTTTTCCCGTAGTAGGCGTGGAGATCGGTCACTTGGAGCATGCTAATGTGCCTCGCCCAGATAGGCTTCCTGAACCGCCGCGTTGCGGCGGATGGCCTCCGGCGAGTCCGTGGCGATCACTTGGCCATAGACGAGCACGGAAATCCGATGGGCCAGGTTGAACACCACACTCATGTCGTGCTCCACCATCACGAGCGTCTTGTTGGCGGATATGGCCCGGATCAATTCGACGGCGCGGTCGGTCTCGCTGCGGCTCATGCCGGCGGTCGGCTCATCGAGCAGGATCACGTCGGCCCCGCCGGCAATGGTGACGCCGATTTCCAGCGCTCTCTGTTCCGCGTAGGTCAGGACGCCCGCCGGCAGGTGGCCCCGGTCCAGCAGGTTGATCCGCTCCAGGATGGACTCGACCCGCTCGTTCACGTCCCGGAGCCGGCCCACGCCCTGCCAGAAGGAGTAGCGGTACCCCATGGCGTAAAGCACCGCGCAGCGCAGGTTCTCCATCACGCTCATGCGCGGGAAGAGGTTGGTCACCTGGAAGCTTCGGGCCAAGCCCCGCCGGCTGATCTTGTAGGTCGAGAGACCCGTGATGTCCTCCCCTTTCA
>JBGPEV010000277.1:0-5037 GCA_041482995.1 bacterium
CAAGGAGGGCGTGGCCGCCTTCATGGAGAAACGCCCGCCCAACTTCAAGGGGCGCTGACCGGCCACGGAGTGCTCGCCATGGCAGACCACGGCTTCACCAAAGGCTTGACCCAATATGGGGACGCGGGGTTCTCCAAGTTCCTGCGCACGGCCTTCATCAAGGCGCAGGGCTTTGACAACAGCGAGTTGGACCGCCCCATCGTCGGCATCTTCAACACCTACAGCGAGCTGAACAACTGTCACCGGGGGTTCAAGGAACTGGCCCAGGCCGTGCGGCGTGGCGTGCTGGAGGCCGGGGGTTTGCCGGTGGAGGTGCCCACCATCTCCCTGGGCGAGCCGTTTCTGCACCCCACCAGCATGCTCTTCCGCAACCTGATGGCGGTGGATACCGAGGAGATGATCCGCGCCCAGCCGCTGGATGCCGTCGTGCTGATGGGTGGGTGCGACAAGACGGTACCGGCGCAGTTGATGGGCGCCGCGAGCGCCGGGGTGCCGGCCGTCAGTCTGGTGGCGGGCCCCATGATGACGGGCGCCTACAACGGCGAACGCCTGGGGGCCTGCACGGATTGCCGCCGCCTGTGGGGCGACTACCGGGCCGGGCGCATCGGCGAGGAGGCGATCCGGCTCATCGAAGGCCAACTGATGCCCACGGCCGGAACGTGCATGGTGATGGGCACGGCGAGCACCATGGCCTGCATCGTGGAGGCGCTCGGAATGATGGTGCCCGGCGGCGCATCGGCCCCGGCCGCCTTTGCCGACCGCCTGCGCGCGGGCGCGGAAACCGGGCGCTGCGCCGTGGCCCTGGCGGCGCGCAACTTGACGCCGGATCGCATCATGACGCCCCCGGCGTTCGAAAACGCCATTCGCGTGTTGCTGGCCATCGGGGGATCCACCAACGCCGTGATCCATCTCACAGCGATCGCCGGGCGGTTGGGGATTGCCATCGATCCGGGCATCTTTGACCGGCTGAGCGAGGAGACCCCGCTGCTGGTCAACTTGAAGCCCTCCGGCAAGTACTACATGGAGGACTTCCACAAGGCCGGCGGCATGAAGGTGGTGCTGCAGGCCTTGCGCAAGCAATTGCACCTGGATTGCCTCACGGTCACGGGCCGCACGCTGGGAGAATGGCTGGAGGACGACGCTGCCCACCCGGCGTGGCAGGACGTGATCTTCCCTTCCACCGCGCCGCTGCAGGACAAGGGTGGACTGGTGGTGTTGCGCGGCAACCTGTGTCCGGACGGCGCCGTGCTCAAGCGCTCGGCGGCGTCCCCCGCGCTGATGCGGCACGAGGGCCGGGCCGTCGTGTTCACGAGCCTGGACGACATGGCGGAGCGCATCGACGCCGAGACGCTCGACGTGAAGGCGGACGACGTTCTCGTGCTGCAGAACGCCGGACCCGTCGGCGCGCCGGGCATGCCGGAGTCGGGCTACCTCCCCATTCCCAAGCAGCTCGCACGGCAAGGGGTGAAGGACATGGTGCGGATTTCCGATGCCCGCATGAGCGGCACTGCCTTCGGCACCATCGTGCTGCACATCTCCCCCGAAGCGGCCGTGGGCGGCCTGCTCGGGCTCGTGCGCACGGGCGACACCATTGCCCTGGACGCGGAGCGCCGGAGCCTGGAATTGCGGGTGGGCGCGGAGGAGTTGGAGCGCCGGCGCCGGGCGTGGCGGCCGCCCGCCCGGTCCGCCGAGCGGGGTTACCTGCGGCTGCACTTGGATCAGGTGGAACAGGCGCACCTGGGGTGCGACTTGAAGTTCCTCCGTCCCGCGCCCAAGATCACCCTGGCCTGAAGGGCAACCCGGCGCGCGCGGCTAGGCGCCCTTGATGCGCTGCACCAGCCTCTCGTCTTCCGTGGGCATCTCGTCGACCTTGGGCGTGTCGAACGAACTCCCGAGGGTTTCGCTCACGAGCCGCATGCCGATGGTCTGAGGATTGTCCACCAGCCTGCGCCCGTCGATGTTCAGGATCACGTTGTGCTTGACCGCCTGGAAATATCCGGCGCGCAGCTTGGGATTGCCGAGCAACTCGTCGTCCCCGAACTTGCTCATGTAGATGAGCACCAGCTTCGGCACGCCCCGGAAGAGCGCGTCCTTCTGGTTGATCAGGCCGATCGCTTCCGCCACCGTGAGCGTGCACGGCAAGATGACGTAACTGACCGACTGCTTGTCCCCGCCCGCGTGCACGGTTTTCACCAACTCGAACAAGCGGGCGGCATCCATCGGCTCTGCGTGGTCCAGCTTCAACTGCGTTTCCCGGCCTGGATGATATTTCTGGTAGTTGTACTGCAGCGTGCGGAAATACAGGTTGATGCCCGGATTGATGTTGCGCATCTGCTCGCCCCGGGGATGATTGGGGTCGAACGCCACCTGCAGGCCGCGCATGAACTGGTGGCTCGAGAACCGCCGGTAGACCGCGCGATCCTGGTAGAGCGTCCGCAAATCGTCCTGGGAAAGATTGAGCAACTCTCCGAGGAAACCATTGGCCTGGCGCAGGTAAAAGAGTCTGCGCTGGGCATCGGGAATGAACACTTCCTGCAACAGCATCTTGCGGGCCGGCATGAACAATTCCACCACGCGCCGGGGCAGATCCTCCAGTTCCGATTCCATCAGCACCTGCCGTTCCGCCAGGCTCTTGTCCGTCTCCCGCAGGCGCGTCTTCTTGGCGGAGATGCGTTCCATCTCCTTCTGCTGCTCGCCGAAGCGTTCGTAGGCGTGAATGGCACTCTTGGCCTCCTCCAGCGCGGCGAGGGGAACGCGCACGGCCGCCTTCGCGGAGTTCTGCCAGGTCGCCACCGAGTCCAGCGCGGTCTTGTACGCCGCCTCCAACGCGGGGGGCGGTTGCGGGGAGGGCGCCGCCACCAGTTCCGCCGGAATTTCCGGCAGGGCCGGCGCCGCATTGTCCCGGGCGGCGGCGATCAGGGCGTTGTCCACCGCCAGCGTGTGGCGATTCACGGCGATGCGCTGTCGCCGCACAAAGGCGGCCTCCATCTGCTGGATCGCCTCCTGCAACCCCCCCGCGGCCTGCTCCGCGGTGCGGGCCAGTTCTCCGGAGCGCTTGGCTTGATCGGTGACCAGGGCCTGGACCTGATTCGGTTCCAGTTGCTCGTGTTTCTCGGCCAGAACCTTCAACCGTTGGTTCAACTTGATCGTCCAGCCCTCCAGGTTGCGGCGGACGCGCTCTTCTTCCCGCCGCATGACCAGCAGGTGCGCGTGCGTGCTCTTGAACTCCGCGTCGGCCGCGGAGAATTGGGCGCCGACCCGCTTGGCTTGGTTCTCCAGCGCCTTGGAGTCCATCTTCCGGATCGAAAGGAAGCGGGCGGGGGCCTGCGCAGCGGCGTCCCTGCCGAGGGCCGTCAAGGTATTGTGCAGCAGCGCCTGTCGCCAGGCACCATGCGCCTGACGGGCGCGCTCCATCGCTTCGATGAGATTCTTGATGGCCTCAGCCCAATCCCGCAGGCCGGCGATCGTTCGGGCGAAGCGGGCAACGCCCTCGCCCTTGCGGCGCTGGCGCTCCTGCCGGCCCGCGGCGATGAAAAACCGGTCGAACACGGCCGGGTCGACTTCCGCGGACGCCGTCCACGCCGGATCCGGTTCAGGGGGGAGGTTCAATTCTTTCGCAAAGGCGAGGATGAAGTCCTGGAAGGAGCGTTCCAGATCCTGATGCTGACTTGCCACCTGGTCCCGTTCCTGGATGATCGACCGATAGCGCGAGTAATAGTTCTCCTCCTCCGTCTTCAGCAGGCTCTGGTACTCGACCGACCCCTCCATGTCGATGCCCAGCATGGCTTCCTGGAGCTTGGTGAGGGCGCCTTCCGCGTCAGCGGCCTTCTCCTCGAAATACTTGATGAAATGCTCGAATCCGGGCCGGGCGACGCCACCTTCGCGCGCCTTGTGATCGGCCAGCGCCATTTGCTCTTCCAGAAATACGCTGAACTCGTAGTCGATTTTCGAGAACAAGGCGCGGTTGCTGGGTTGCTTGAAGAGTTCGGAGCAGGCCAGGGATGGAAAGAAGTAGCTCTTGTCGTTGGTCGACTTGTCGTCCGGCGTGCCGAAGAACAGGAAGTCCGGATGGCTGTGCGCGGGCAGGGGCCTGCCGTATGAGCCCTGCTTGTATTCCGCCAGCCATTTGGCCATCAGGCCCGCTTGGCGGCAGAGCTTGATTTTCTGGAAGAACTGGACGTCCTCCTTGGCGATATCGAAATTGCGCTGGAACTCGTGGCCGATGAATCCCATGGTGGTGTTCATCTCCCCATAGACCGCATCCAGTTCCTGAGGAGTGATCTTGTCGAAGGCCACGGTTTCCGCGTCAATCCATTCCGTGCTGATCGGGAGTTTGTGATTGATGTCCGTCAGCCGGATGTGCCTGTCGGTTTTGCCCCCCGCGATCTCCCGCATGTTGGCCCGCAGCGTGGCAAAGTGCTCGATGAATCGCTGCGGTGTCAGGTGGTAGGTGGTGAGTTGGAGCGGGGTATCGCACAGGTAGTGAAAGTTCTGCGCGTCGATCAGCCGCTCCAGTCCAAAGCGCCGCAGCAGCTTGAGCGTCTGCCCGGAGAGCGGTCCCACCGCCGCCACCTTCAGGCTGCGGGTGTAGAGTTCCGTCTTGCGGGCCTGGGTCGCTTCCGCCAACAACAGGCGCGTATAGAAGTGATCCCGCACCGTCTGCTGGATCGGATCGAGCCGGCCGGATGTCGATCCCGGCAAGACTAACTTCTCGAAGTTGATCACGGGATTGGGCGTCACGCGCGCCGGCGTCGTTCCTTCCGGCACGCGCAACTGGGGCGTGTATTTTTTCCGCACCGCCATCATCTGCGTGTCGGTGAGGGAAATCTGGTTGGTCTGGATGTGACTGTGAAAGGAGATATTTCCGTTGAAGCAGTTCACCCGCAGGGTCTTGGCCTTCGTCAGATCCGCCGTTTGCACATCCGGGTCGCCGGGCATCTTGCGCAGAAAGGCCCCGATCGACTTCATGGGGATCCACTTCAGCTCGAGCTTCTCGCGCTCGAAGTGCCGGGAGAGCACCGTACGCCCATTGTACAG
>JBGPEV010000278.1:0-5031 GCA_041482995.1 bacterium
GATGGCTTGGCCAACAAACCGGAACTGATCGAGCTCCTGACGGAGCTGGAGTTTCAGAGCCTGCGGGACAAGCTGATCAAGAAATCGGCGGTCAGCGGCGGCAAGGGCGCCGGGCAATCCGCCGGTGGCGCGGCGCACCCTTCGCCCGGCAGCGGCTATGGCCCGCCGAAGCCGAAGCTGCGCTACGTGACGCTGGACACGCTGGACGCGATTCAGGCGCAGCTCGCCCGCTGGCAGGCGGCCCCCATGCTGGTGATGGATACGGAGACCACGGGCCTGGATTACTTGGCCGACCACATCATCGGGCTCTCCTTCTCCATTCAGGCGGGAGAGGCGTTCTATATTCCGCTCAACCACAAGAACCTGGCGGACCAACGCGCGGAGGTGTTGGAGGTCCTGCGGCCGTTGCTGGAGAGCGACCAGACGCCCAAGGCCGGCCACAACATGAAGTTCGACCTGCACATGTTGCAGAGCGACGGCATCGAGGTCAGGGGCGCCGCCCACGACACCCTGATCTCTTCCCACTTGACCGAGCCCGCCGAGCGGCGGCACGACCTGGACAGCGTCGCCTTGCGCCGCCTGGGCGTGACGAAGATTCCCACGTCGGACCTGATCGGTTCGGGCAAGGACGAGATCACGATGGACCAGGTGCCCATCGAGCGCGTGGCGGAGTACGCCTGCGAGGATGCGGAGGTGACTTTCCGCCTCTACAAACTCTTCGCGCCGCGCCTCAAGGAGACCGGCCAGCAGGCCGTGTTCGACACGGTGGAAATGCCGCTCATCCCCGTGCTGATGCGCATGGAGCGCACGGGCGTGCGCTTCGACGTGAAGGGCGCGCAGCGGCTCAGCAAGGAAATGGAGGGGAAGCTCAAGCAAATCCAGGCGCAGATCTACGAACTCTCCGGCGAGCGGGGGTGGAACATCAATTCCGTGCCGGACTTGCAGCACATCCTCTACGAGAAGCTCGCGCTGCACACGGAGCTCGGCGTACGCCCGCGCAAGATCAAGACCGGCATCGGGCTCTCGACGGACGAGGAAACGCTGGAGAAGATGGCCGAGCACCGCCTGCCGCGCACGCTGCTGGAATACCGCCAACTGGCCAAGCTCAAGTCCACCTACCTGGACCAGTTGGCGACCTTCGTCCATCCCAAGACGGGCAAGATCCACACGTCCTTCCGGCAGGCGGTGGCGGCCACGGGCCGGCTGGCGTCGGACAATCCCAATCTGCAGAACATCCCCATCCGCAGCGAGGAGGGACGCAAGGTGCGGGCGTTGTTCGTGCCGTCGGACGCCGATCACGTGCTCCTGTCCGCCGACTACAGCCAGATCGAGCTGCGCGTCGTGGCGGACTATTCGGGCGACCCCACGTTCATCAAAGCCTTCAAGACCGGCGACGACATCCACGCGCTCACGGCGGCGGCGATCTTCGGCGTGAAGCCGGAGGACGTGGACCGCGACATGCGCGCCGTGGCCAAGGAGGTGAACTTCGGCCTGATCTACCGCATGGGCGCGGACCGCTTGGCACTGGTCACGGGCCGCAGCAAGGAGGAGGCCCAGGAGTTCATCCGGCGCTATTTCCAACGGTACTCCACCATCCGCGCCTTGCAGGAGGAGTTGACCGAGCGCGCCAAGAAGGAGGGCTTCACGACGACCAAGCTGGGGCGGCGGCGCTACCTGCCGGAGATCAACGGCAGCGACGCCTTCGCCGCCCGCACGGCCGAGGGCGCGGCGGTGAACACCCCCATCCAGGGCACGGCGGCGGAAATCATCAAGCTGGCCATGATCGAGGTGGACCGCCGCATTCGCGCGTCCAAGCTGCGCTCGCGCATGGTGCTCACCATCCACGACGAACTGGTGTTCGACGCCCGCAAGGACGAGCTGGACGACCTGAAACCCCTCGTCACCGAGGCGATGGAAGGCGCCATGAAGCTGAAAGTGCCCCTCAAGGTGGACATCGGCGTCGGCGAGACCTGGCTGGAGGCGCACTAGGATGGAAACGGCGGGTGTACACGGACAAGCGCAGATGGAACTGCTTCAGCACAAAGTCACAAAGGCACGAAGACACAAAGAAGAAATAGACTTTCTGTCAGCGTCTGTCCGTGGTGTCGCTGGAACCCTTTCGTGGCGGGCCATCTCCATTGCAGTGCTTCGTGCCTTTGTGTCTTGGTGCCTTCGGATTGAAGCTGTTGCCCTTTCATCCCCGGTTCCCAAATGAATGCATTCGACCTGAAGAGCCTGATCCAGTACCAACCGGACAAGATGGCCAAGGTGGACGTGGTGTCCAGCAAGCACCTGATGTGCGGGCTCAATTGCTTTGAGCCGGGCCAGGCGCAAAAGGCCCATGCCCACAAGGGCGCCGAGAAGCTCTACGTGGTGATGGAAGGCAGCGGGGAGTTCTCCATCGGGGCCGAGAAGCGCACGCTGAAGGCCGGAGACCTGCTGCACGTGCCGGAAGACGTGGAGCACGGGGTGGTCAACACGGGCGGCGGGCGGTTGGCTGTGCTGATCGTGATTACCCCCAACCGCCACGGCTGACGGACGCGGCTCCACCTCTTTGGGTGGGGCGGCCGTCCCGACCGCCAACTCGAACTGGCCTGCTCATTCGCGGGCGGGCGAGACGCCCGCCCCACTAACGGCTGCTCCAGTTCTTGTTCCGCAAAGGGGCCCGATGGGACGGCAACGGAAAACTTTCAATCACTTGCATTCGTTGCCCCTGCGGGAAATCCAGGGCGACGCCGCCGTGCGCGACCCGCCCGGCGCGGAGGAACGGGTCAACGATCTCGCGCGCTCCCTGGCGGCGCGGGGGTTGCAGCAGCCGATCCTGGTCACCGACGGCTCCCGCCGGGGGCTGTACCGCGTGATCGTGGGCAAGAAGCGCCTGCAGGCGGCGCGGCAACTGGGCTGGGCCGCCGTGGACGGCATCGTGCTGGGCCGGGACTTCGCGCGGGAAATCGCGGTCATCGAGCGCCTGCAGCAGGACGAGTTCGACCCCTTCGAACTGGCCGACACGTTGGCGCGCCTCAAGTCCGCCTGTGACTGGACCCAGGCCCACCTGGGCCAGGCGATCGGCAAGACCCGCGACTTCGTGGCCAACATCCTCGCCATCAACGATATCCTGCCGGAGGTGCGCCGCTACGTGCAGGACCACGCGGGCAAGCACCCGCTCACGGCGCGGCACTTGCGCTACGTGGCGCGGGAAGCGCCCGAGAGCCAACTGGCGGTCGCCAAGAAGATCATCGGCAGCCGGCTATCCACCAAAGCGCTGGAGCAGGATAAGCGCGGGCACACCCTGCGCTCGCCGGACCGTGAGATCATCCGGGTGCGCGAATTGCGCCGGGCGGGGTCGCCGGGCTTTCCCCGCTCCGCGAAGGAATGGCGCCGCTATGCCCGGCAACTCGCGACGGACCTGCGGCGCATCGACCGGCGGGAGCACGTGGAACAGCGCCGCGCGCAGGAACTGCTCCAGATTGCCCGCCAGCGCCAGTCGCTCGTTCGGCGCGAGGCGGCGACCAAGCGCCGTCTGCTCCACCACGCGCTGCGCTCCGCCCGGCGCCACCTGGCGCGGCTGGGGGAGGGGGGGCTGTAAAAAGTCGGTGGATCAAGAGCAGTCCGGGAAGGCGGTCGGGACGACCGCCCCACTGGACCGAGCCAGGGTAGTTGGTGGGGCGGGCGTCCCGCCCGCCAGCGCAGGCGGTCGAGACGCCCACCCCACCGGACAATCCCAATCCGTAGGCAATGGGCGGGGTAAGGGCCCCGCCCGCTCTGGAAACCGCGAATTCCGGGCGACGACCGGGTTCGCTACTTCACCGGATGCACCGTGCGCCGCAGGGCCGGATGGATGCCGGCCACGCTCACCAGCGGGCGGGTGTCCTCGCCCGCGTTGTGGCGGTGGGCGATCATCTCGCCCAGGATGGAGACGGCGATTTCCGCGGGCGTCTCGGCGCCGATGTTGAGGCCGATGGGCGCGTGCACGTGGCGGAAGCGCTCGCGCGGGAAGTCCTGCTGCTCAAGCAGCTCGAAGACCGCCCGGATGCGGCGGGTGCTGCCGATCATGCCCACGTAGGCCACGGGCTCATTGCGCTCGATCAAGACTTTGAGCGCGTCCATGTCCAAGGTGTGCCCGCGCGTGACCAGCACCAGGTAGGTCTGTGGCGTCAGCTCCAGTTGGCGCACCACGTCCAGGATCGGGCCGCACACCACGTCGGTGGCCTGGGGGAAACGCTGGCGGTTCGCGAACAGGCGGCGGTCGTCCACCACCACCGTGTAGAACCCGCACATGCGGCCCAGCGCTTCGAGCGGCTCGGCGATGTGTCCCGCGCCCACGATCACCAGGGTGGGAGTGGGGTCCCAGCGCTCGGTATAGATCTCATAGCCCCCCGCCTGGGTGACCTGCGTGGGCTTCTTGTCGGGCGCCATGGGCAGCGGCACGCCCGGATCGGCGCTGGGGACGGTGTTGCCAGGGTTGCCTGTCGGCAACAGGCGTTCGCCACTCACCGACTGCACGATGCGCCGGCCGACCGCCGTCCCGCCCGCCGATTTCACAACCTGATGCACGACCACGGGCTGGTCTTTGGCGGCCAGGGTCTTCAGCTCTTCCGCCAAGGCGATGGCGGTGGGCTCGGGCTTCCAGGGCTCGATGAACACGCGCAGCGTGCCGCCGCACACCGCCTCCGATTCCATCGAGATGTCCTCGGTCAGGTCCGCCAGTTCTTCGCGGAACTGCCCGTCCAGCAGGGAGAGCTTGGCCTTCTGGATCACGCCCGCCTCGCCGCAGCCGCCGCCGATGGTGCCGTAGAGCGTCCCATCGGTCTTGACGAGCATGGTCGACCCCTCCTTGCGGGGGGTGGAGCCGCGCGTCTGGATCACCGTGGCCTGCACGACCGGCTTGCCGGCGCGCAACTCGTTCTCGATTTCCTGGTAGACGTCCCGATGGTTCATGGCTGGGCTCCGACGAGGGTATTCCGACATGCTAGCATCGGCAGCCGATAGGAACAAACAGCTGAACCACGACGACACGACGGCACAACGAAC
>JBGPEV010000279.1:0-5018 GCA_041482995.1 bacterium
CGATGCGGGCCACGGGCGTCTACTTTCTCATGATCACATTGGCACTGGGGATGGTCGTTTGGGGCGTCGTGTACCGCTGGCATTCCCTCACCGGGGGCGACAACGGCATGAACCTGGCCACCAGCCCGGTCTGCCTGGTGAACCTGGGCGATCCGGCGATCTTCTTCTACCTGGTGCTCGTGCTGTTCGTGCTGCTGTTGGCGGGGCTCTACGTGCTGGTGAATTCCCCGTTCGGCCGCGGCCTGCTGGGAATTCGCGAGAGCGAAATCCGGATGCGCATTCTGGGCTACCACACGTGGCTGCACAAATACCTCGTCTTCATCGTCAGCGGCGCCTGCGGCGGGCTCTCGGGCGTGTTATGGGTACACTTGAACCACATCGTGAGCCCCGAGGTGGCCATCCTGGGGGCATCGGTGGACACGCTGCTGATGGTGATTCTGGGCGGCCCCGGCACGTTGGTCGGCCCGGCAATCGGAGCGGCGATCGTCGTGTTCCTGCGGGAGTACTTCAGTACGTTGGTAACGTGGTGGCTCTATGTCCTGGGTGCCGTCTATATTCTCACCATCTACTATTTGCCCGAAGGCTTGATGGGAATTCCGGAGTATCTGCGGACTGCCCATCGCTCCAAGGGTGCGGCGGAACCGGCGGCGGGGGTGTCAATCGACAAGTCCGCCTCGTAAACAACCTGAGCATCGGGGGGTGATCATGGCTTTCAAATCGAAGTGTGCGGGTGTTGCGCTGTCCTTCGCGCTGCTTTTGGCGTTGGCCGCGATGGGATCGCCGCCGGCCTCCGCCCAAGAGTTGCGGATCGGCTTCATCGCGCCGTTCACGGGCGGCTTCGCCCAGATCGGCAAGGACATGAAGGACGGCTTCCAGATGTACCTGGACGAGGTGAACTCGAATTTCGCCGGGGCCAAGGTGGTCGTCATCTACGAGGATGACCAGGCGGTGGTTGCCACCGGGGCGACCAAGGCGGAAAAACTGATCTCGCAGGACAAGGTCAATCTGATCATGGGAGGCGTGCTGGCGCCTTCGGGGTACGCCTTGGCGCCCATCAGCACCCGCCACGAGATTCCCTATGTGATGCCGGTCGCCGCGGCCGATGACCTGACGCAGCGGAAAAAGAGCGAGTTTCCCTACCTGGTGCGCACGGGCTGGACGGGCTCGCAAACCACCCATGCCCTGGGCCAGTGGGCGTGCGACCAGGGGATGAAGCGCGTGGCGGTCGTTGCCGCGGATTACGCATTCGGCTGGGAGTCGTCCGGTGGGTTCCAGACCGCCTTCGAATCCTGTGGCGGACAAGTCGTCCAGAAAGTCTGGCCGCCCCTGGGCAACAAGGACTTCGGACCGTTCCTGGCCCAAATCCGTCCCGACGTGGATGCGGTGTTCACGGTGATGGTGGGCCCGATGATCGCGGCCTTTCCCAAGCAATACGCGGCGGCGGGATTGAAGATGCCGCTGATCGGGCAAGGGACGGGTACCGACGAGGCGACATTGCCCTCCATGGGCGAGGAATCCATCGGCTACGTCACGGCGCTCCAGTACAGCGCCGCCCTGGACAATCCGCGGAACCAGGCCTTCGTGAAGAAGTTCCGCAGCCTCTACAACAAAGTGCCCGGCTACTACGCGGAGACCAACTACACCACCGGGCAATGGATTCACGAGGTGCTGAAGAAGACCCAGGGCAAATGGCCGGGCACCAAGCAGTTCGTCAAACTGATGGAGGAGACGCAACTGGGCGACACGCCGCGCGGCCCCGTGCGCCTGGATGCCATGGGCAGCCCGGTGCAGAACATCTACATCCGCAAGGTGCAGAAGATGAAGATGTTCGGCTATGCCAACGACGAATTGTGGAACGTGGTCGTCAAGACCTATCCCAACGTGGGTCAGTTCTGGACGTACAAGCAGGCGGACTACTTGGCGACCCCGCTCTACAGCCGGGATTTTCCGGCGTGCAAATACTGCAAGTAGCGGCCGACCGGGGAGCGGCGGGCACCGGCGCCCGTTCCGTTCCCCACCCTCGCGAGAGCAAAGCCGATGGCCGTGAAATCCGGGAGCGCGCCCTGCCTGGCGCTCAAGGGGTTGTGCAAGACCTTCGGGGGCTTGAGCGCCATTCAACAGCTCTCGCTCAACGTGCTTCCCGGCGATCGCAAGGGCATCATCGGCCCCAACGGCGCCGGGAAAACCACGTTGTTCAATCTGATCACCGGGCTGCTCCCGCCCAGCAGCGGGCGGATCGAGCTGTTCGGCAAGGAGGTGAGCCGCTGGGCGAGTCACCGCCGGGCGGGGCTGGGCATGGCGCGCACGTTCCAGATCACCAATCTTTTCCCGAAGCTGACCGTGCTGGACAACGTGCTGCTGGCGGTGCAGGGCCTGCGCTCCCTGAAGCTCTCCATGTGGCGTTTCCAATCCTCCTACTCGGCCCTGCAGGAGAAGGCGCAGGACCTGCTGGAGCGCACGGGCTATTGGGAGCGGCGCCACATGGAGGTGCGGCACCTTTCCCACGGGGATCAGCGCCAGATCGAGATCGTCATGGCGCTGGGCAGCGACCCCAAGCTGCTGCTGCTGGATGAACCGGTGGCGGGGCTTTCGGTCGCGGAATCCAAGCAGGTGGGCGCGTTCCTCAACCGGCTCGATCCCGGGCTGACGATCCTGATGATCGAACACGACATGGACGTCGCGTTTTCCGTGGTGAACACCATCGCCGTCTTGCACGCGGGGACGCTGGTGGAGGAAGGCACTTGCGACCAGATTCGCAAGAGCGAGCGCGTGCGGGAACTCTATCTCGGCTCCGGTTGAACGATGCGGATCCTGGACGTCGACGACATCCACACGTACTACGGGGACTCCTACGTGCTGCAGGGCCTCTCCCTGGGTCTGGAGGCGGGCCAGATTCTCGGCGTGCTGGGCAGGAACGGCGTGGGCAAGACCACCCTGGTCAATTCCATCATGGGCTTCAACCCGCCGCGGGAAGGGGCCATTCGCTTCAAGGGAACGGACATCACCCGGGCGCAATCGTTTGACATCGTCCGGCGGGGCGTGGGCCTGGTGCCGCAGGGGCGGCGCGTGTTCAAGTCCCTCTCCGTGGAGGAAAACCTGCGGGTGGCGGAGCGGAAGAACGGGCTGCGGGAGTGGACGGTGGAACGCGTCCTGGGCCTGTTCGAACGGCTGCGGGAGCGGCGGCGGCAGCGGGCGGGGACGCTTTCCGGCGGAGAGCAGCAGATGCTGGCCATCGGCCGCAGCCTGATGACCAATCCGGAGTGCCTGATCATGGACGAGCCGACCGAAGGGCTGGCGCCGCTGATCGTCCAGTACGTGTGGGACGTCATCCGCCGCCTGCGTCAGGAAGGGCTCGCGATCCTGGTGGTGGAACAGAACGTGTCGGTCGCCCTGCAACTGGTGGATCATGTCTGCGTGGTCAGCAAGGGACGCGTGGTGCACTCCTCCAGTCCGCAATCCTTGCAGGCCGACGAGGACGTCAAATCCCGGTTCCTGGGCATTTGATGGAGCAGCAAGGGCCGGGCGGCGCCGTGGCGGAGGGACGGCGCCGCCCGGTGCCGTCAGGAACGCTCGACGCCCGCCAGCGCCTCCAACACGGCGCACACGGCGGCCGTGTCCTCGGCCGCCCGGCCCTGGGCCAGCGCCGCCTCGTAGAATTGGGCGCAAAGGGCGAACAGCGGCGCGGGGCAATGCAGCTCCGCGGCGAAGTCGGCGATGATGCTCAAATCCTTCTTCCACAGTTCCAGCTTCATCATGGCGGGCTCGTACTTGCCGGCGACCATGGAGGGCCCGCGCACTTCGAACATGCGGGACGTGCCGGCGCTGTCGCAGAGGATCTTGTGGGCCGCCCCGGCGTCCAGGCCGGATTTCTTGGCCAGCACCAGCGCCTCGGCGGCCGCGACGTTGTGGATCGCCACCAGCAGGTTTGCGATGAACTTCAGGCGGGAACCGTTGCCGAACGCACCCAGGTGGTGACTGCCGCGGGAGATGCCCCGATAGATGGGCAGGAACCGGTCATACGCGGCGCGGTCGCCGCTGCAGAAGACCAGCAGGTCCTTGTGGACGGCCTGGGCGCCCGTGCCGCTGAGGGGACTGTCCAGCAGCGTCATGCCCGCGGCCGCCAGGGCGGCGTGGGCGGCTTGCTTGTCCACCAGGGGCAAGGTGGAACACTCGGATACGATCAAGCCGGGGCGTGGGGCCGAGAGCAGGCCGCCGGCTCCGGACACGGTGGCGTGCAGCGCCGCCGAACTGGGAAGACTGGCGATGACGGCCTCGCATTGCCGGGCGACATCGGCGGCATGCCGCGCGCCCCGCCCGCCGTCACGGATCAGCGCATCGACGCGTGACGGATCCACGTCGAATCCCACGACCGGAAATCCGGCCTGGAGCAGATTGTGGGACAGGGCCGTGCCCATGATGCCCAGGCCGATCAACCCGACGGCGGACGGCGGTGTTGCCATGACTTCCCCCTCTTGCTTGTGCTGCCGATGAACGATAGGTGATTTCATCCCCTGCCGCCCCAGGGCGGGAGCGCGCGGCGCCGATCGCGCCGCGCGGCGCTGCTGCCGTCATTCCGTGGAGACCCGCATGCCGCCGAAGTCGCCGACCGACCGGATCGCCTTTTCCGCGATCGTAGACCGCCCGCCCCTGCCCCTGCCAGAGGGGGCGCGCATGGTGCTCTGGAGCATCGTCAACCTGGAGGAGTGGGACATTGCCGGCGTGATGCCGCGCCACGTCACGCAGCCCCCCAGCCTGGCCAAGGCGCCCATTCCCGATATTCCGAACTGGACCTGGCACGAGTACGGCATGCGGGTCGGCTTTTGGCGCATCAAGCAGATCATGGACGAGTTCCACATCGTGCCCACCGTCGCCATCAACGGCAACGTGTGCAATGCCTACCCCCGCGTCGCCCAAGCCTGCAAGGACGGGGGCTGGGAGTTCATGGGCCACGGGTTCATGCAGAAAACCCTGCAGGCCGTGGCGGACGAGCGGGAAGACGTGAGGAAGACCGTCGAGGC
>JBGPEV010000280.1:0-5014 GCA_041482995.1 bacterium
CGCCTGACCCAGGTCATGCCCTGTCCACTCGATCCGTGCCGAAATGGCATGGAGGTACCGGAATTTCGGTGTTAGACTTTCCGGAATCGTGGGGGTTGAACCCGCCGCGCCCCAGCGCCGTACGCTTGCGGAAGGCGCCAGCGGCACTGGCCGTACGCTTGCGGAAGGCGCCAGCAGCACCGGCCGTACGCTTGCGGAAGGCGCCAGCAGCACTGACCGTACGCTTGCGGAAGGCGCCAGCAGCACTGGCCGTACGCTTGCGGAAGGCGCCAGCAGCACTGGCCGTACGCTTGCGGAAGGCGCCAGTGGCGGCGAAGACGCGGCCGATCGGCAGGCAACGGAACCGGAACCAGGGAGCGCGCACATGACCGCATTAGCCATCAACGGATTCGGACGCATCGGCCGCAATATGTTGCGGGCCGCCCGGGGCAACAAGGCCTTCGACGTCAAGGCGATCAACGACATCACCGACGCCAAGACGATGGCCCACCTCTTCAAGTACGACTCCAGCTACGGAACCTACCAGGGCGAGGTGGCGGTCGATGGGAATTCACTGATAGTGGACGGAAAGCGCATCCGCCTCACCATGGAGAAGGATCCGGCCAGGCTCCCGTGGCGCGAACTTGGCGTAGACGTCGCCTTGGAATGCAGCGGCCATTTCAATACGTCGGAAGGGGGCCAGAAGCACCTGGAGGCCGGCGCGAAAAAGGTGCTCTTTTCGGGTCCCACCAAGGGCGACGGCATCCTGACCATCGTGCGCGGCGTGAACTTCCAGATGTACGACAAGTCCAAGCACAACCTGATCTCCAATGCCTCCTGCACGACCAACTGCCTGGCGCCGGTGGTGATGGTGTTGCACCAGAAGTTCGGCATCCAGCACGGATTGATGAACACGATCCACGCCTATACCAACGACCAGCGCACACTGGATCAGCCGCACTCCGACCTGCGGCGCGCCCGGGCGGCCGGGCTTTCCATGATCCCCACCACCACCGGCGCCGCGAAGGCGATCGGCCTGGTGCTGCCGGAGCTGAAGGGCAAGCTGGACGGCCTATCGATCCGCGTCCCGACGCCCACGGTTTCCGTGGTGGACCTGACGGCCGTGCTGGCCAAAACGGTCACGAAGGAGGAGGTGAACGCCGCCTTGCGCGAGGCCACGACCGGCGCGCTGAAGGGCATCCTGGGCTACTCGGACGAACCCCTGGTGTCCGTGGACTACAAGGGCGACCCCCGCTCCTCCATCGTCGATGGACAGTCCACGGCCGTGGTCGGCGGCAACATGGTCAAGGTGCTGGCCTGGTACGACAACGAGTGGGGCTTCAGCAACCGCATGGTGGAAGTCGCCACGCAACTGATGTAGCCCGCGCCCGCAAGACCGAGCGCCCGCCGCCCGGCGGGCGCCGCTCTTTCCTTCCCCACCCTCGTTGCGCCCCCGTACCTTCGATCGCTCCGCGACCGGGGTCGGGCGTTGTCATCCACCTTCTGAACCACTCGGTGTGGGCAAGGCATTCCCAGGGTGGCGGCGCAGCGCGCACGCGAGCGGGCTGGGGCGCGTCTTGCGGCCGCAGGTGCCGCAGCGCGCTTGCGTCTGGGAGGCAACGTTGTGGTAGAAGGGGCGGTCGCAGTTCCTTCCTTCCCCCAACGGAGAATCGTTCCTATGCTCAAGGTCTACGGCGTCGTCACGTCCCGCGCCTTGCGGACAATGTGGATGTGCGAGGAACTGGGGGTGGCGTACGAACTGATGAAGACGGACGTCCGCACGGGTGCCACCCGCACGCCGGACTATCTGAAGCTGAACCCGAACGGCCACGTGCCCACCATCGACGACGACGGGTTCGTGCTCTACGAGTCCATGGCCATCAATCTCTACCTGGCGCAAAAGCACGCGGAAAAGGGACTGTGGCCGGCCGATCTGAAGAGCCAGGCGCTCTGCTACCAGTGGAGCTTCTGGGGCATGATGGAATGCGAAGGGCTGCTGCTGCAGGCGCTGCTCAACCGCATGCTGCTGCCCGAAGACCGCCGCAACGAGGACAAGGCCCTGCAGGCGATCGAGAATCTGCAAAAGCCCTTCAAGGTGATCGACACCCACTTGTCCGGCCGCAAGGCGCTGGTGGGCGGCAAGTTGACCGTGGCGGACATCAACGTCGCGGCCATCCTCAGTTGGGGCCGCGGCGCCAAGATCGATCTTGCGGCCTATCCCAATCTGGCGGCGTGGCTGGGCGGCTGCACGGGCCGGCCGGCCTTCAAGGCCGCGCTGAAGAAGGGGGCGTAGGGCGAAACACCTTCTGAACCACAACGGGCACAACGATCACAACGGACAGCACACTGTGAAGAACCACGCCTAGGCTCAACCGGGAAGCGCGTCGCCCCCATCGGATTCAATTCCCATTGCAGTTCGTCGTGCCCGTTGTGTTCGTTGTGGTTCAGACGTTTTTTTTGGTCGTTACTTGATGTGCTCGACGATGTGGCGGGAGAACGGGATGGAGCAGGTGAACCCGGGCGAGACGGCATTGAGCACGTGCAGGGACTTGTCGTCGCGCTCGAAGATGAAGTCCATCACGAGTTTCTTCCGGCGGATGTCCAGCAGTTGCGCGCGGATGCCGGCCCGGCCCCACTCCCGGTAGTTCTCCGGCCTGACGCCCTCCAGCAGGTCCGTGGAGAGCGAGACCAGATGGCTGCGCGCCACAATATCCCGTGATAGAGAAGGCCCAGCAGCCGGACCAGATTCCGTGGCGGTCCGGCTCGGAAAGGTCATAGTGAATCCGCTCTCCGAGGCAAGCCTCGAAGGGGATGCGAACTCAACGGGGAAACATCCAATGAAGACCATGGCGAAGTTTCTATGGGTGGGGCTAACTGCATTCTCGCTGCTGGCGTTTTCGACAGGGCATTCGGCCGCACAACAGACCGCCGGTCCACTTGCCAAGCAACTCGTTGGGACGTGGATCTTGGTTTCGCTCGTCATCGAGCGCCCCGACGGCAGCAAGTTCGACGCGTATGGCCCGAATCCCAAGGGTACCATCGTTTTCGACGGCACCGGCCGCTATATCAATGCCGTGGTGCGCGCGGACCGGCCGAAGTTCGACTCCGGCAGCAGGCTCGAGGGAACGCCAGAGCAAAACAAGGCCATCGTGGAAGGCACCAACGTCTCATTTGGCACGTACTCGGTCGATGAGAAGGAGCGCAGCCTGATGCTTCATGTCGAAGCCGCCATGATTCCAAATTCGATCGGCAACAGCCTGAAGCGGATGGTCACGCTCAACGGCGACGAGTTGACACTATCCTACCCCGGAAGCACTGGCCGCGGGCAGGCGACAAATGTGTACCGGCGGGCGAAATAGGTATGCCAGGCGCGTCTTCCCGGCGCGCGCCGCCTGTGGAGTCTGGTGCAAGAGGCCGAACCTTGGTCGGGATGATCGGGAGGCAGACCCAACTCCTCTCCAGCTGCACATCCCGTTGCAATTCGTGGTGCTCGTCGCTTTCGTTGTGGTTCAGCAGTTTTGTCGCTGTTGCGTCACTTGATGTGCTCGACGATGTGCCGCGAGAACGGGATGGAGCAGGTGAAGCCGGGCGAGACGGCGTTGAGCACGTGCAGGGACTTGTCGTCGTGCTCGAAGATGAAGTCCATCACGAGTTTCTTCTGGCGGATATCCAGCAGTTGCGCGCGGATGCCGGCCCGGCCCCACTCCCGGTAGTTCTCCGGCCTGACGCCCTCCAGCAGGCCGGTGGAGAGCGAGACCAGGTGGCTGCGCACGTACTTGCGGATCTCCTCGTAGGCGAGGCGCCGGAAATCGAAGCCCGCGCCGAAGAACAGCCCCGCCTGGCGATAGAGGATGTCCGCCATTTCCGCCAGGTTGAAGCCGCCCAGGCCCTCGTACTGCTCGCGCCAGAAGGCGGGGATGGCCGTGGGGCCGATTTTCATGTGGCCGTCCACGGTGACGGTGAAGTGCACGCCGAGGAACGGGTTGCGCAGATCGGGCACCGGGTAGACGTTGGTGCGCAGCGCGCCGTGGGGTTCGTTGGAATAGAGGTAGATCCCCTTGAACGGCAGGATGCGGTAGTTCTCCGAGAAGCCCCAATCCTGCGCGATCTTGTCCGCATACAGCCCGGCGGCGTTGACGACGTAGCCCGCGGCCACGGTGTCGCCGCGCATCACGACATTGCCGTTGCTGCGCCCCAGGTAGCCCGCGCCCGTGCGGATGCGCACGCCCTCGCCTTCCGCGTCGCGGCGCATGGCGGCCATCACCTGCGTGGGGTCCACCGAGGCGGTGGAGGGCGACCAGAGCGCGTGTTGGTAGGACTTGACGCGCGGCTCGATCTTCCTGGCGTCTTCGAGCGAGATCTTTTCCAGGGGCACCCCGTTGGCCTGGGCGCGTTTCATCAACTCGTCCAGCACCGGGTATTCCGCGGCGTTCTTGGCCACCACCAGCTTGCCGCACTTGTTGACGGGGATGTGCTGGGTCTCGCAATACTCCAGCAGCGCCCGATTGCCCTGGCGCGTGAACTTGGCCTTCAGGCTGTCAGCGGAATAGTAGAAGCCCGCGTGCAGCACCCCGCTGTTGCGGCCGCTGGCGTGCAGCCCCAGTTGCGGCTCCTTCTCCAGCAGCGTCACTTGCTGGTCGCTGAACTTGCGCTTCAACTCCCGCGCGATGTTCAGCCCGATGACGCCGCCGCCGATGACGAGAAAGTCCGTGGAGAGCATGGATCGTCCTGCCGAGTGCGAGAAATGGCCTGCAAGGATGGGCCGCGACCGCGCCACCTTATCGCCCGGTTGCGCGGACTGTCCAGCGGCGCCAAGGGTTCGGAGATGGGCGATCGAACGGAAGGCGGCCCGGGCCGGGAAATGGTCGCGGTTCCGCTACCCCTCCGCCACGTCGCGCAGGGGCGGAACCCGCCCTTCACGCAGGTGGGCGGCGAAGGTCATTTCCATCTGGAAGGCATCGTCGCCGTTGGGGTAATACCCCACCAGCAGGCGGATCGGGCGGAACTGGAACTGGCGGTAGAGCCGCTGGGCGCC
>JBGPEV010000281.1:0-5011 GCA_041482995.1 bacterium
CAGCTCATCCGGCGTCACGTAGCATGGGTACGCGTGGCCGGCCGCGATCAGCGTGTCCGCCGCCTCCCGGTAGAGCGGCAGGCGCTCGGACTGGCGATAGGGGCCGGCGGGCCCGCCCTTGTGCGGACCTTCGTCGGGGTCCAGCCCCGCCCAGCGCAGCATCTCCACGATGCCCTGCTCCGCGCCCGCCACGTACCGTTCCCGGTCCGTATCCTCGATGCGCAGGACGAAGGTCCCGCCCTGCTGGCGGGCGAACAGATAGTTGAACAGGGCGGTGCGCAGCCCACCTACGTGCAACTCCCCGGTCGGGCTGGGGGCGAAGCGCACGCGGACAGCACTCATGGCATTCCTCATCCGGTCAAATTCAGCGGCGAATCGGGCCAGGATAGCATTGCGATCCCGATGGGGCAAAAGGGCGGCTGCAACGGTCCGGGCGCCCACGAGGAGGAACCGCAGACCCTTCACGGAGCCTGCCCTTGAGCGCCTGTAGGGGCGCAGCATGCTGCGCCCCTACACATCCCGCGCAAAACCCTCGGACTTCTCCTCCGGCGTGGGTTGGGTAGGGGCGGATCGCGATCCGCCCCCGCGTGCCTGGCCCAGGGCTATTTGGAAAAGCGTCTATCGCCCGTTCTCAACAATGGGCACCGGCAGCGGTTTGCGCGCATTCGCGGGCGCGTCCCGATGCGCCCCTACACACCCATCGGAAAATCCTCGAATTTCCGCCCCGGCGTGCGTTGTGTGGGGGCGCGCTGCCGCGCGCCCCATCCGTCCGCGCCCTGCGGGGTGTCCAGAGGCCGCGCCCGGTCGCTTCCGGCACGCGGGGTCTGTTCGTCATCTTTACCGATTGGTCCATCCTGAGAAGCACTTGCGGGGACGGGAGGCTCGCTGTTTCCTCCAAACTCCCCAGCCGCTGGCTGGCGAACGGCCCCGCTGTTTCCCCCGCACCCCCCAGCTTCTGGGGGGCGAACGGCTTCGTCCGTGGGGGATTCGGAAGGCCAGAAGATGGGCTCCGGGTCGACCACACCCGCGATCAGGTTGTTGCGCCGCTGCTTCTGCAACAGGAGCAACTTGTCCCGCGCGCGGCACATCAGCCGGTCCAACCGGCTCTCCTGCAGCACGCAATCCATGGACTTGTGTATCCAACGGTGCGAATCGGGCTCGCAGATGTGCCCCGCGAGACGGTTGGGGCCGCCGGTGAGCAGTGCGTTGGTTTGCGCATCGTAGACCGCCTGCCAGCGCCGGCAGCGCGCCATTCGCCACTGACCGGACGCCATGGCCTCCACGCACGCGGCTTCGTCCCCGGTGCGGGGCCGGTAGGTGTGGAACAGGTCTCGGCGCAGGCGGTCAAACGCCTGCGCGTCGTCGTCGGGCAGCAGGATCGCCGCGCTCCGCAGACCGTGCTTGAGCGCGTTCAAGCCCGGTTGCGCCTTGCCTTCGGTTGTAATTGAGTCTGAATACGTTTGTTGATGCTGCGGGCCGACTTGGTCCTGGATGGGGTTGTGCATGATGGGACTCCGCAGGAAAGTGGTAGGGAAGCGGCGTGCTCCCGTTCAATATGCCAGATTATATACAAAAGTCAACTAAAATCTGCGGACAGGCTAGACTGGAGATTTCATGAGTGTATTGCATGGGCAGTTGTTTTCTCCCCCTTCTCCGTTTGCGGAGAAGGGGGCCGGGGGGATGAGGTGCGGTTCGCGGAACTGCACCCTTCGCTGTGCTCGAGGGCAGGCTCTCACCCCGGCTATTTGTTGGCGCCTGCGGCGCATTTTTTTGACCGGCCCTCTCCGCAAACGGAGAGGGCAACAGCGAACAGCAATCACCCCGATCATCGCTCTAACGCGGAACCGCACTTCGCCGGTCTGGGTCGATCGCCTCTGTTGTGCCTTGGAGTGGCCTCCAGCAATCGTTTCAGCCCCATGCGCCCACGACCTTCCTGATATATCCTGGCTAGACTCCGCGGAGTACCGGAGCCTAGCCGCAGGAAGGGGGCGACCGGGATGTGCTGCGCGGGGCCAACCGCACGCCCGCCCTCAGCGGACATAAGGCTGGTCCAGCACGAACTCCACGTTGGACGTGCCGAGGGGCACCAACTGGACGGAGCGGCCCACCAACTCGCCGGGGGCGGCGTTGAACGGGCTGTTGTCCTTGTCCGTGATGATGCGCAGGGAGTAGCCCGCCGGGTTGGGGGCGGCGCCGGGTGGCAGGCCGATGGAAAACGCCTGGGGCAGCAGCGTGTGGGGAATGATCTTGATGGCGGCGGGCCGGCCCGCTTGGGGATCGAAGAGCATCACAATGAGCCGGTCCTGGGGCGTCACGTTCTTGGCCAGCGCCGGAGCCACGCGCACCGTACCGCGGATCGTGCGGGCCGGATCTTCTTCGGCGCCCTCGCCCCCCGCATAGGGACCGGCCGCCGGGCCCGCCATCACGGGAGCGCCGCCGCCGGGCGTGTTTTGAAGGGAGCCGTGGAACGCTTGATCGAGCACCAAATGCACTTGCTGGTCGCCGATCTTGACCGGCTCAGCCGTACGGCCGTAGATCTCGCCCGGCGTGACCTTGAACACCTCGCCGTCCTTGTCCGTGATGCCCACCAGCAGATAGGCGCCGGTGAGCGGCTTGCTCGTTCTCGCGTCCGCACGCCCGATGCGGATGTTCTGCGGCGGCACCAGGGGCGATTCGAACTTGAGCGCCACCACCTCCTGGGTTGCCGGATCCACCAGAAACAGCGCCAAGCGGTCGGTCTTCACGATGTCCGCCACGCCCTGGGCGAACAATTCCGGCTTCACCTCCACCACCCCCGTGATGGACTCGGCGAGCAATTCCCGATCGCGCCTCAGCTCGCCCGTCATGGCATAGCCCACGAGCACCGCGAAGACGGCGGTCAGGCCGATGATGACGAGGGTCTTGGACTTCATGGCTTTCCCCCCAACCCCCCACCCTGTGGGGGGCTTGCGGTTTCCGAATGGTTCAGTAAACGGGTCGTGCAGAATCCCCCGCCACAAGGTGGCGGGGGACCGCGCCGCAAGGCGCAGGGGGCGGATACGGGCGGCGGTCACGGAGGCCCCTCCACCAATCCACCAGTGTGTGGGAGTGCAGGGGCACGGCATGCCGCGCCCTTAGTTCACCGCCTCCACCACGGTGGCGATGCCCATACCGGCGCCGATGCACATGGTGGCCAGGCCGTAGCGCACGTTGCCGCGGCGGCGCATCTCGTGGCAGAGGCTCACGAGCAGCCGCGCCCCGCTGGCGCCCAAGGGATGGCCGATGGCGATCGCCCCGCCGTTCACGTTCACCACCTTGGGATCGAGCCCCAATTCCCGCACCGTGACGATGGATTGGGAGGCGAACGCCTCGTTGATCTCCGCCAGACCGATGTCCTGGGCGGTCAACCCGGCGCGCTGCAAGGCCTTGCGGCTGGCCGGGATGGTGCCGATGCCCATCAATTGGGGCTTCACGCCGCTGACGGCCATGGAGACGATGCGCCCGATGGGTTTGGCTTTCTGCGCCTTGGCGCGGCTCTCGGACATCAACAGCACGGCCGAGGCGCCGTCGTTGGTGGGGCAGGAGTTCCCCGCCGTGATGACCAGTTCGCGCTCGCCATAGCTGACGACCATCTTCAGCGGCTCCAGGCCGGCCAGCTTCTCGAGCGTGCTCACGCGGATGCACTCGTCCCGGTCGAAGGTCACCTCGGGACCCGGGTGGGTGAAGTCCACGTTGCCCTCGGCATCGAACACGGGCTGGCGGATCTGGATCGGCACGATCTGATCCCGGTAGCGCCCCGCCTTGTAGGCCGCGTCGGTCTCGGCGTGACTCTTCAGGGCGAATTCGTCCAACTCCCTGCGGCTCAGGTTCCAGGCCTCCGCCACGTTCTGCGCCGTCTGGGGCATGGAGGGGTGGGCCGGGGAATTGAGAATGTAGGGCGGGAACCGCACGGAGAAGTACTGGTCGTGATGGGGATCGGGCTTCTTCTGCGCGTCGGAGAGCAGCTTTAAGCGGTCGTGCGTGCGCGTGACGGGCGTCTCCCCGCCCCGGTCGCCCGGGATGCCGCGCCCCATGCGCTCCACGCCCACGGCCAGGGCCACCTCGCCCGCGCCGGTCATGATGGAGCGGGCGGCCATGTGCAGGGCCTGCATGGAGGAGCCGCACTGGCGGTTCACGGTCACCGAGGACATCTCCGGCGGCAGGTTCGCGATGCGCGCCACCGTGTTCGACGTCAGGCCGGCCAACTCCCCGCCGCCCAGCACGTTGCCCAGCGACAGGTCCTCGATCTCGTACGGATCGACGCCCGGGTTGCGCTCCAACACGGCCTTCACGACGCGCGCGGCGACCTCGTCCATGCGGGTGGCCACGAGGGAGCCCTTGGCGCCCCGGCCGAACGCCGAGCGGGCGGCGTCCACGATCACGACGTTCTTCAGTTCCATAGCGGCTCCCCGGCGATGCGTCAGAGGCGGGCGACCCAAGCGCTGCCATGCTCCCCGGCGCGCCCGCGGCCTCAAAAATCGTACCCGATCTTAGGGGAACCCGGAGGTTTGTCAATGCGAAGAAGGCGCCTTTGCACCAAGGATGGGGGCGTCCGGCGTTGGCGAAAATCGGGAATTCGGGTTACAGGTACTCAGAACGCCGCATCGGCCGCCGAGAGCAAAACGAGGCGGTGCGGATCGCAAATTGACCGGAAGGGTTCCTGTGCCGGAAACCCCCATGACCGGCTCGCAGGCGCATTTGATCGCTGTCGCCATTCGCCGCGACGAGAGCGGCTGGTTCATCGCAACCAGCGCCGATTGTCCGGGCTTGGTGGTTTCGCACCCCGACCGGCAACGTGTGGTGGACTTGGTTCCGGAGGCGATCGAACTGCTCTATGAAGCGCGGCGCCATCGGCGCGTGCGGGTGGTACGCCTGAGCCGTCCCGGCCATCCTCCATCTGCGCCCGAGGACCCGGTCCCGTTTGCCGCTCTTCCCGAGGACACTACTGTTGCGCGCACCCGCTAGATGCCGCCGTGTTGCCTCCGCTGCTCTC
>JBGPEV010000282.1:0-5008 GCA_041482995.1 bacterium
CGCGCAAATCACCAATCGCGCCTGATCGAGGAACTGCTGCGCGCGGAGGGCATCCCCTACCAACTGGTGGGCGGCGTGCGCTTCTATGAGCGCAAGGAGGTGAAGGACGCGCTGGCCTACTTGCGTCTGATCCACAATCCCCATGACGAGGTGAGCCTGTTCCGCGTGCTCAACTATCCGCGCCGGGGCATCGGCCAGGCCAGCCAATTGAAGCTGGCCGAATACGCGGCCCACCAGCACCGTCCCGTCTTCGACCTGCTGAAGGAGGGCGGCCAGTACGCCGACTTTCACGGCGCCATCGGCACGTCCATGGAGCGCTTCACCCAGTTGATCGAGCGCTTCGGCCAACGCTTCGCCGCCGAGCCGCTCGGCCCCACCTTTCGCGACCTGTTGGCGGAGCTGAGCTTCCATCGCACGGTGGAAAAGGAGCACGACGACGCCAAGGGGCGCGAGCGGGCCGTGCAACTGGTGCTGGAGCTGGAGCTGGCGGTGGACCAGTTCGGCCGTAATCTCGGGGGCGCCACGCTGAAGGACTACCTGGACCACGTGGCCCTGTTCACGTTCATCGACGAGATGGAGCCCGCCCAGCGCACGCCCCAAGTGTCCCTGATGACCGTGCATTCCGCCAAGGGCCTGGAGTTCCCAACAGTGTACCTAGTGAACTTGGCCGAGGACGTGTTCCCCAACCGCCGCGCGCTGGCGGAAGGGGCCGTGGAGGAAGAGCGGCGGTTGTTCTACGTGGCGCTCACCCGCGCGCGGCGGCAACTGGTGCTCTCCAGCGCCAAGGTGCGCCGGCGCTTCGGCCAGGAAATCAAGCAGCGAGCTTCCCGTTTCGCGCTGGAGATCGAGCCGCGCCTGTTCGCGGGGGATTGTCCGCAAGGAGACGGGCAGCCCGTGCCGGAGCAGAAGGCCGTCCGCACCGAGCAGGCCAAGTCCCGCTTCCTCCAGCAACTCGGCCGCTTGACCGAGCCGCCCAAGCCCTCCGTGACGGGGGAGGATTAGGCCCAGGGCGCCCGAAAAGCCGTTATCGCTGGGTTGGTGGCAGCGGGCGTCCCGCCCGCCTGCATTGCGTTGGCGGGCGGGACGCCCCCTCACCGGACCGGAGAATCGAGCCGGACTTTGCGGCTGTGCTTGACGAATTCGCAGCCGCCCTTCCCATCCCGCGCCGCAACTGGCAGAGTAACCCCTTGTGTCTGGCCGACGGCGACCGGTCGCCGGGCCGGCCCGCGTTCACAGCGCCATTTCCCGATCGAGGAGTTCCGTCATGGCCAAAGGTGTCACCGCCCGCCGCAAGGCGTCCCGCAAGGCAAAGCTGCGCAAGCGCGACCTGCGCGTCAAAGGCCTGATGAAGGCCACCGTGCGCCGCAAGCAGGTGAGCCGGCTGAAGCGCCAGCACAAGGGCCGCGCGAAGTAGGGGCGGCCGGCGGTCGCCCGCGTGCCCGCGCGTGAGCATCCCGCCCCGCCGCTACAGCTTGCGCAGCACCTGTTGCGCGACTTCCTCGATATTCCGGTATTGGGTCTCCAGGCTGGGCAGCAGCATCAGTTCGCCCAGGCCGGCATCGGCCATGGCGCGCACGCGTTCGATCAGGGCGTCCGGGCGGCCCACCATGCAGCTCGCTTCGATCAGCCCGGGCGTCACGAACCGCGCCTCCTCCGGGAGCATGTACGTGCAGTGCCCCGCATGGATGCGCAGGTGGCGGTGGGAAGGCGGCGTGGCTTCCACCTGCCGCGTGTAGTCCTGCCAGATCGGCCGCAGATGGGCGGGCGGTTCGCGCCGCTCGAAGCGCACCTTCTCGTAGACGTAGTGCAGGGAGGAGAGGGCGAACGGTCCCACGGTGCGGATCACCCGCTCGCTGCGCAGGTCCTCGCCCGGCTCCAACACGCACACGCAGGTGAGCGAGCACGTGTGGAAGCCCTCCAAGGCGCGGCCGGCCTGCTGCGCCCCGGCGCGTACGTTCTTCAGCGCCCGCTGCACGAAGCCGGGATCGCCCGGAATGGACATCACCAAGCCATCGCCCAGTTCCCCCGCCAGCGCCTGGGCCTTGGGGCCAAAGCCGGAGACATAGATGGGGACGGGGTGCTCCACGTCGATGAAACCCAACTCCGGCATGAGGAAGCGCACGGGGGACGCGCGGCCGCCGTGGCGGTACTCCACCTCCTCGCCCCGCAGCAGCCCGCGCACGGTGACGAGGTAGTCGCGGTACTCCGCCAGCTTCACCGGGCGTTGGTCCATCAGCCGCAGGGCGGTGTTGCCCGTGCCGATGCCCAAGAACGTCCGTCCGGGGGCGAGCCGGTTGATGGTGGCGATGCTGTGGGCGGTGACGGGCGCGGCGCGCGTCCCCACGATGGCCACCCCCGTCCCCAGGTGGATCGCGCGCGTCTGCCGCGCGGCCAGAGCCAGCACGGCGTAGCAGTCCGACCAGATCATCTGGCTGTCCGCCACCCAGGCGCGCCGGTAGCCCAGTTGCTCCGCCCGGGCGATGTACCCCACGTCGTCGATCTTCGCGGCCACACAAATGCCGAAGTCCATGAAGCGCCTCGCTTGGCGGTTGGGAGCGCAGCCCGGTCCAGGCATAGCGACAAAAAAAATTAGCCACAGATGAACACAGAGAGACACAGATTGATTCGGACCAGCGCCCAGGTGCTTGAGACTAATCGCAAGCGAGAAGCATTTGACTGCTTTCCAAGGGCCTTCTGGAGCCGGTCAGCCAATCATGGGCGCGCAATGTTCCGCCCGGATCAGCGCATTGCGCCATCCCCAACTGCTTTTCTTATCTGTGTTCATCTGTGGCCGCAATTATGCCGTTGTGTTTAGAAGTACTTCATCAGGGTGCTGCGGTCGTGCAGCGGGGCGGGCGCGCCGTCATAGACGATCTGGCCCACCTTCATCACATAGACGCGTCCGCAGTGAGTGAGCGCCGCCCGCACGTTCTGTTCGATCAGCAGGATCGCGGTGCCCCGGGTGCGGTTGATTTCCACGATCCGCTCCATCATCTGCTGCACCAGCAGCGGGGCCAGCCCGAGCGATGGCTCGTCGAGCATCAGCAGTTGGGGCGCCTGCATCAGGGCGATCCCGATGGCGAGCATCCGCTGCTGGCCGCCGCTCAGCGTGCCCGCCAGCTGGCGGTGGCGCTCCTTCAGGATGGGGAAGAGGCGATGCACGTCGTGCAGCCGCTGCTCCAGCACCGCGCTGTCGCGGATCGCCATGCCGGCCACGTCCAGGTTGTCCGCCACGCTCAGGTTGGGGAACACCGCCCGTTCCTGGGGCACCAGGGCCATGCCGCGCCGCACGTTGGCCGCGGGGGGCTCCCCGGCGATGTCCCGATCCTGGAAGCGCACGCGCCCGGCCCGGGGCGGCAAGACGCCGAACACGGTGTGTACCAGGGTGGTCTTGCCGGCCCCGTTGTGGCCGATCACGGCCACGAATTCGCCGGCCTCGATGCGCAGGGAAACCCCGCGCAAGACCTCGATCTTGTGATAGCCGGCGCTCAGTCCGTCGACCTCCAGCAATGCCATGGCGGGCGGCTCCAATGCGCCCGCGGGGAGGTTCCGCCGCGGGCCGGTTGCGGCGTCAGGTGCCGAAGTAGCGCTCGGCCAGTTCCCGGTTGTGCAGAATGTCCTGGGGAGGCCCTTCCGCCAGGGCACGGCCTTCGTCCAGGAACACCACCTTGTCCGAGAGTTCCTTGATCACGTCCAGATTGTGCTCGACGATGCAGACCGTCTTTCCGCTCCGGGCCAACTGGCGGATCAACGCGAACAGGGTCTCCAGGCTTGCCGGGTCCAGCCCGGAACCCGGCTCGTCGAGCAGCAGCAGATCGGCCTCCATGGCCAGCAGCCGGGCCAGGCCGAGCAGCTTTTCTTCCGCGTAGGAGAGGTCCTCGGCCAATTCCAGCGCCTTGTCCCGCAGCCCCACGTAGTTCAGGATCGCCAGGGCCTTGCGGCGGGTCGCGCGCTCCTCCCGCGCGGTCGCCCGCACCCGCAACAGGGTGCGCCAAAGCGTCTCCCCCAGTTGCGGGCGCACGGCCACCATCACGTTGTCCAGCGCGGACATCTGGTAGAACAGGCGCAGGTTCTGGAAGGAGCGGGCGATGCCCAGGCCGGACATCTGGTGGGGTTTCATCCGGGTGATGTCCTGCCCGCGCAGCAGCACCCGGCCCGTATCCGGCGCGAGGAAGCCCGTGATCACGTTGAAGGCGGTCGTCTTGCCGGCGCCGTTGGGTCCGATCAGGCTCGTGATCTTGCCCGCCTCCAGGGTGGTGGAAAAATCCTTCAGGGCCTGGATGCCGCCGAAGCGCTTGGACACGTTGTCCAGCCGCATCAGGACGCCGTCGCCTTCGCCCGCCGGGCTGGGGCGGGCGGGAGCCGCCGGCACCCCGGAGGCGCCGCCCGCCTGGGCCTCGCGCTCCAGGGACTCGAAGGCCAGGCGCACCTCCCGTTCCCGGCGGCGGCGCAAGAAGCCCGGCAGCCAATACTCGGGCAGCAGGCCCTGGGGGCGGAAGCGCAGGATCAGGATCAGCATCGCGCCAAAGGCGATCTGGCGCACCTGCTCCGCGGAGGAACTGCCGACGTCGAGAAAGCGCAGCGCCTCGGGCAGGACGATCAGCACGATGGCGCCCAGGGCGGAGCCGAACACGTTCGCCGTGCCGCCCAGGATCAGCATGGCCAGGACTTCGATGGACACGGTGAGCCGGAACGAGTTGGGATCCACCACCCGCACGTACTGGGCGAAGATCACCCCCGCCAGGCCCGCCAGGGCGCCGGCAAAGCAGAACATGGTGATCTTGACGCGCACCACGTTCTTGCCCATGGACTTGGCCGCGACCTGGTCGTCGCGGATCGCGCGCAGCATCCGGCCGAAGGGCGTGCCCGTCACCCGCCACACCGCGTAGTAGGCCAGCAGCGTGAGCACGAATGCATAGAGGAGGAACGCGCGCAGGTCGTGCAGTTGCAGCCCGAGCAGCGTGGGCCGGGGCACGCCCGTTACGCCGCCTTCTCCGCCCGTCACGTC
>JBGPEV010000283.1:0-4986 GCA_041482995.1 bacterium
GCCGGAGCTGGGCTAAGTAACCGTCGATGCGGTGAGGGTATTCGCCGGTGTCTTCGAGAAAAAGTATGGCGCCGTTTAAAGCGGGCAAAAACGGTGTGCCGACCAGTTTGGCCACCAACGAAAGATTGCCGCCCAAAAGAGGGCCGGCAGCTCGGCCGAGGCGCAAAAATTTTGCCTGCCTACCTTTCGGGAAATGAATGGCTCCAAAAGCTGTTTTTGAAGTTAACATTTGCATAAGGTGCAAACGATTGTAAGCCGCGCCGAAATCGGCGACCATCGGGCCATGGAAAGTAAAGAGTCCAGTCTTTCTGTAAATGGCCAAATGCAGGGCCGTGATGTCGGAAAAACCGACAAAGATTTTTGGGTTTTTGCGAATCAAATGGTAATCAATTTTTTCCAAAATTCTAAGCGAGCCGTAGCCGCCCCGGGCGCAAAACAGGGCCTTCACTTCAGGATCCGTATAGTGGCGTCCGAACTGCCTCGCCCGCTCCAGGTCGGTTCCCGCCAAATAGAGGTGCCGCGCCAGTTCTGGCTCCGGCTCGATGCGCAGTCCCCATCCTTGCAGCACGGTCACGGCGTCGGAGAGGTATTCCGGCGGATAGCGTCCCTGGTGGCTGCTGGGCGAAATCAGCGCCACGCGGTCGCCCGGCCGAAGGGGCGGGGGCCTGCGCAGGGACGGTCCGGGGGGCGGTGATGACATGTCGTCGATCGGGTCTGGGCCATCAGGCCGGGTAGGCCGGGCGCGCCGGCGGATGAGGTGAGGCCACCAGCCACTGGAGCGGCGCGCCATCCAGTGCGCGCACCGCGAATGCGCCCAAGGTGGCCGGCAACAGGTAGGCGGCCTCCTTCTTCAACGCCCACGTTCGGCCGTCCGGAAGGGTAATCTCTCCCGCGCCGTCCACGCCGATGAGCAACTGGTACGCCCCCTCGCCCTGGGTCACCGAGGCATGGGTCGCGCCCGGCGGGACCGTGATGCGCCGCACCTCGAATTCGGGGAAATCCACCACGCGCTCCACCATGAGCCCGTCGTTGCGCTCGAGAACCTGCAAGGGCGGTTGGTTGAAGGGGCCCTTCTCCATGCGGGCCACGGCCTGCTCGCTATCCCAGTGGGCCTGGGTGAGCACCTTCTGGGCGAACATGGCGATCAGGCGTTCGTAGGTGGGAGTCTGGAACTCGATCACCTTGACCCCATGTTGCAGGGAATGCAGCACCCCTGGGTGCAGGCAGGCCACCGCTCCTGGCGGCATCTCCAGGTGACCCAGGAACGCCTCGACCGCCTCGCGCCGCGCCCGTTCCTCGCTCCGCAGCGCGCTGGGCATTTGGCGAACCACGCCGTCGCGTCGATCGAGCGGAATCCCCTGTGCCGGGTCCAGCCCAAGCTGTTGCAGGGCGGCATCTTGCAGCGCGTCAAGGCGCCGCCGCACCTGCTCATAGTCCCGAAGCGCCGCCAACAGGTCACGGCTGAGCGCAGCCTCCCATCCGCCGCCGGCCTGGGTACGATAGCGCTCGACCGCGGCGGGGGCCAGCCCGGCGCGCAGGCGTCCAACGCCATCGGGCCAGGCGGCGCGATCCACGTCCAGCACCACGTAGACCTCCCACTTCTTGTCGTGTACCTCCAGGTAGAGATCGCCCACAATGGCCTCAGGCGCGGGTTCCAGCGCCTTGAGCAGCACGGGGGGCCGCTCGTCCTCGCCGACGATGGGAACGGGGAACATCCCCAGGGCATAGGGCAAGTCCGTCTCTCCGGTGGCGGAGCGCACGCTGGCGCGCCCGCGCTTCTCGATGCCCGTGTACCAGAGCTCCCTGCCCCAGGGCTTCGGCACGATGCAGGGCACCAGACCGATGGGCTCGGCAGTGGAGATCACCGCTGCCTGGGCCCGGCGGGCCGCCCAATCCACCACACCCAGTGGGTCCCGTTGGAAGGCCGGGATCAACTCGTCACGGGACAGCGAACGGCCCTTCCAGGTCGCCCCCCGATAGACTCCTCCGCCCTCGCCCCGTGCCCAGTGAATCACCTCTTGATAGACGACGACGTCCTCCGAGTCGCTCCAGGGCTCACGGCGGCGGCGTTCGGTCAGGAGCACCACGTGGTGGGCGCCCTGTTCGTCCAGGTAGGGAGCGAGGCCCCGCAGCAGGCGCCCGGAGACCGGCTGGTCCCGCAGGCCTTTCATGATGAGCAACAGGGACGCGTGTTCGCCCTTGACGGCCTCCACCGGGGAACTGGCCGTGAGGGGATTCTTGCCCGACTGAGCCGCCATGGCTGTCCGGTGGAGATGCACGCCGAATGAGGCAAGGTGCGGATCGGCCCGGCGCCGCGGGCCCTCCCGGCCAATCTTGTATTGCCGGACCGGCATGCAGTAGCTTAACCTATTTCGATCCTGAGGCACATTCCCAACCACCCTCTCGACAAGGCGGATGCAGGCATGCCCAGCTTGAAACGATGGACCACTGCGGATTCCGCGGAGCTCTACAACATCAAGGGATGGGGTCTAGGCTACTATTCGATCAACGCCAAGGGCCACCTGACGGCCCATCCCAGCCAGGACTCGGCGGTGGGCATCGATCTGCCGGAGTTGATCGAGGACGCCGCATCCAAGGGATTGAACCTGCCGCTGCTGATCCGCTTCTCCGATATTCTGGGGGACCGGTTGGGACATCTGCGCCGCAGCTTTCAGCAGGCCATCCGCGATGCCAGTTACGAGGGGCAATACATCGGCGTCTATCCGATCAAGGTGAACCAGCAGCGCCAGGTGGTGGAGGAGGTGGTGCGCTTCGGATCGCAGAGCGGGTTCGGCCTGGAGGCCGGCTCCAAGTCCGAATTACACGCGGTGATGGCCACCCTGGAATCCCGGGACGCCATCATCATCTGCAATGGGTACAAGGACGGCGCCTACATCCGCTTGGCCCTGTTGGGCCAGCGCCTGGGCAAGAAGATTTACCTGGTGGTGGAAAAGCCGGGCGAACTGGCGTTGATTCTCAAGCTTGCCCGGGAACTCAACCTGCGGCCCCTGCTGGGAATCCGCGTGAAGCTGGTCTCCTCGGGATCGGGCAAATGGGAGGATTCCGGCGGCGACTATTCAAAATTCGGCCTGACCGCCAGCGAATTGGTGCACGCGGTGGAATTGCTGCGTCAGGAAGGCTACCTGGATTGCTTCCGGCTGATTCACATTCACTTGGGCAGCCAGATCACCAACATCCGGCGCATCAAGGAGGCCCTGCGGGAGACGGCGCGCTACTTCGTGGAATTGTCCAAGCTGGGGTGCGCCATCGACCACGTGGACGTGGGCGGCGGGCTGGGCGTGGACTACGACGGCTCGCGCTCCACGTCGGGCTTTAGCGTCAACTACACCGAGCAGGAGTACGCCAACGACGTGGTGTTCACCCTCGCGGAAACCTGCAACCACGAGGGCCTGCCCCACCCCAACGTCTTGACGGAATCCGGCCGCGCCATCACGGCCCATCACGCCATGCTGGCCATCAACGTGCTGGAAACCACCTCCCTGGACGACACGGCCTGGACCCTCCCGGAGGATGGCGAGGCGCCCGAGTTGCTCAAGCAACTGGAGGAGATCCGGGTCAAGCTGAGCGTGAAGAACCTGGACGAGTCCTGGCACGATGCGCTGCACATGCGGGACGAGGCCAACAAGCTTTTCGAATTGGGCTACCTCTCGCTCTACCACCGCGCCCACGTGGACCAATTGTTCTGGCGCATCGCCCGGCGCGTGGAAGGCGTGATGCGCAAGGAGGCCCGCGTGCCGGAGGAGTTCGAATCCCTCGAGACCCTTTTGGCGGACAAGTACTTCTGCAACTTTTCGGTGTTCCAGTCCCTGCCGGACGCCTGGGCCATCGGGCAGGAATTCCCGGTGGTGCCCCTGCAACGGCTGAACGAGAAACCGGTCCGCAACGGAATTCTCCAGGACATCACGTGCGATTCCGATGGGTGCCTCAAGAGCTACCCCGCGCCCCATGACCGCCGTTCCACGCTGCCGCTGCATCCCACGAGGGATGGCGAGCCCTATTACCTGGGGGTGTTCCTGACCGGCGCCTACCAGGAAATCCTGGGCGATCTGCACAACCTGTTCGGGGATACCAACGCCATCCACATCGCGCTGAACGACGACGGATCCTGGCGTTACGAGCAGGTGATCAAGGGCGAGCCGGTCTCCAGCGTGCTGGCCTACGTGCAGTTCCACCGGGATACGCTGATCGACCGGATCGAGCGCCAGGTGTTGCACAGCATCCGCGAGGGGCTGATGACCCGGGCGGAGGGCAAGGACTTCCGCGACCTGTACGTGGAAGGGCTGAACGGCATCACCTACCTGGAGAGCGGTCCGGAGGAACGGATGGCCAGCAAGCGCGTATCCCGCCGCGCCGCCGCGGAGGCGACACCGGCGGTGCAGGCACGCAGCAAGCCCAAGGTTTCCCGGCGCTCCCGCGGCCGCAAGGCAAAGGCCGCCTCCGAGGAGGCCGTGGCGTGAGCGCGCTTTCGCCTCACCTCCCGCCCGGCTATCCCCGCTTCTGCGGGGAGGACGGTACGCCGGCCACCTACCAGGCGGCGCGGGTGGCCGTGCTGCCTGTGCCCTACGAGGGCACGGTCTCCTATGGCCACGGCGCGGCCGACGGCCCCCGCGCGATCCTGGCCGCCTCTGCCCAACTGGAGATGTACGACGAGGAACTGGATCAGCGCATCGACCAGTGGGGTATCTTCACGCTGCCGCCGGTGGAGCCCGGTGACGCGGGCCCCAAGGAAATGATGGAGCGCATCTATTGGGCCGCCCTGCCGCCCCTGCGCGATGGCAAGCTGCTCGTGACCCTGGGCGGAGAGCATTCCATCAGCTATGGCGTGTTCAAGGCCCAGAAGGAGGTGCGGGGGCGGACGTTCTCCATCCTGCAAATCGACGCACACGCGGACCTGCGGGACAATTACGGCGGCACGCCTCACAGTCACGCCAGCATCATGGCCCGCGCCTACGACCTGGGCCTGCC
>JBGPEV010000284.1:0-4971 GCA_041482995.1 bacterium
CAGCCCGCCTCGCGCCATTCGAAGCCCGCGTCGCGGAAGATGCGGTCCAGCCCTTCGGCTTCGGCCTGCTGTTTGACCAGTCCGCTGCCGGGCACGACCATGGCGCCGACGCGCTGGTCCACGTGGTAGCCGCGCACCACGGCGGCGGCGGCACGCAAGTCTTCGATCCGCGCATTGGTGCAGGAACCGATAAACACGCGGTCGAGCTCAATCCCCTCGATCCGCTCGCCCGGCTTCAGGTCCATGTACTCCAGCGAGTGCGCGGCGCTACGGCGCTCGACTTCGTCGGCCAGTTGGGCCGGATCGGGCACTCGGCCGGTCACCGGAACCACCTGGCCCGGATTGGTCCCCCAGGTGACCTGCGGCGTCACGTCCGCGGCGTCGAACGTCATCACCCGGTCGTACGCGGCCCCTTCGTCGCTCGGAAGCCGCCGCCAGCGGTCGATGGCGGCATCGAAATCGCGCGGGGCACATTCCCGCCCGCGCAGATAGTTGTACGTGGTTTCGTCCGGCGCGATCATGCCGGCCCGGGCGCCCGCCTCGATCGACATGTTGCAAACCGTCATGCGCTCTTCCATCGACAGCGCGCGGATCGTGCTGCCGGTATATTCGATGCAATAGCCGGTGCCGCCCGAGGTGGTGAGCTGGCCGATCAGATACAAAATCAGGTCCTTGGCCGTGACGCCCTTCGCCAGCCGCCCCTCGACGCGCACTTCCAGCGTCTTGGGCTTCGATTGCAGCAGGGTCTGGGTGGCCAGCACGTGCTCCACCTCCGAGGTGCCGATGCCGAAGGCCAGCGCGCCGAAGGCCCCGTGGGTGGCCGTGTGGGAATCGCCGCAAACGATGGTCATGCCCGGCTGGGTCGCGCCCTGCTCCGGCCCCACCACGTGAACGATGCCGTTGCGGGGATCGCCGACGTTGAAGAACGGCACACCGAATTCCGGCGCGTTCTTTTGCATCGCGGCCATCATCGCCGCCGCCAGCGGGTCCTCGATCGGTTCGGTTTGGCGGACGGTGGGAACGATATGGTCGATCACGCCCAGCGTGGCGTCCGGCCGGCGCACTTTGCGGTTGGTCAGGCGCAGGCTCTCGAACCCCTGCGGGGTCGTCACTTCATGTATCAGGTGCTTGTCGATGTAGAGGATCGTCTGGCCGGCCTCCTCGCCCACCACGTGGGCGTCCCAGATCTTCTCGAAGAGCGTCTTTCCCATTGCGGACCTTTCCTCGGGCCAGGCCGCCAATTTGGCGGGCGGGCGGCGCGTCATCTCCCGGCGAGGTAGCCCGCCTCCGGTCAAGCGTGCGGCGCGCGCAGGCCCTGTGAGCGTGTTGGCTGGCTCAGCGGGGCAGTATACACCACAGGGTCCAAATCGGGTCAAGCCGGCGGCCCGCGCGGCCACTTCAACGCCTTCCCTCGGCGGCCAGCGCCTCCGCCAGCCAGGGCACGTTGCGTTTGGCCGCCTGCAGAGCCGCGTCGCGGCTCGGGTAGGCGCCGCTGGCCGTGCGGGCAAGCGGGGTCCACGCGCCCAAGTCCTCGGGGTCGCGGCGATACTCCTGAAAGCCGAACGTGCCGCCGGGGTGCCAGAACACGTCCAGGCAGAGGCTGTTCCCCCGGCCTTCGATGATGGCCAGCACGACCGGCCGATGCGTCTCGGATTCCGCCATGTTCATCGCGACTCCATTGGGCTCACCCGCCAGAGCCGCGCCACCGAAGAGAGCAGCGCGCAGAGCAGGGCGATGCCCGCCAGCGCCAGGACATCGCCCGCTCGCCACGCCGGCGTGAGGAGCGGGCCGAGCAAATCCCCCAGCCGCTCCACACCCGGTTGCAGAAACGCCCGGGGCGGCAGCGGCGCGGCGCCCGTTACGGCAATCCCCAGGTGCACGGCGAGGGCCATGGCCCCCGCGGCCGGAACCGCCGCCGCCGCCAGCAGCGCGGCCTGCACGCCGGTCGCGGCGAGCACGCCCAGGCGCAGCGCCCGCTCGGAGGGTGCCCGGTCACCGGATACGCGGGGCAGGGGCGCCGGGCCGAGCAGCAGATTGGCGGCGATCCCTACGAGCAATAGCACGAGCACCGTCGCCCGCCACGGCAGGCCCGGATCGGCCTGGGCCGCGTAGCGCAGGGGCTCCAGGTCCAATTGCCACCATTCCTTGATCGCGACGCCGTCGGGCAGCGTCATGCGCGCGATCTCATCCCGCCAAAAGCCGGAAGCGGCGGGGTCGGGCAGGAAGATTGCCACGTGGGTGACCGCCTCGGACTCCCGCGGCCGGGAGACGCCCCGCACGGTGCGGGCGAAGGTCAGCCCGCTCCACAGGCCGTGGGCGTCCCAATCCATGCGGCCCGTGTGCACCAGGCCCACCACGCGGGCGGACACCGGGCGGGCGCCGGGCCGGTCCAGCCACAGCGTCACCGCGCCGCCCAGGCCCACGCCCAGCGTTTGCGCCAAGTCCGCGCCCAGGGCGACCGTGGCCTCCCCGGCGGCCGGCAGGAGGCCCGCGAGATGGCGGAGCGCCATCAGCCGCGCCTGAGGATCGTCGCTTTCCACGCCGCGCAGATTGGCGCGCTCCGCACTGGGCGGATTGGCGCGCTCCGCGCGCGGCAGCTCGGCACGCTCGCCGGCGCCGCCCGCCGCCACGCGCACGGGCAGCGTCATCCGCGGCAGCACCTGCACGCCGGAGCGCATCAGCGCGGGATGGGTGTAGAGGGGACCGGCGTCGCGGATCAAGGCCGGGGCGTCCGGGCCGCCGGGTTCGGGCAGCAGCGTCAGGTGGCCCTCCCCCGCCGTGATCGCCACGCGGAAAGCTTCTGCCCGGGCGCCCCGCGTGAGCGCGGCCTGCAGCAGGCATCCGGCCATGGCCAGCGCCAGCAGCAACACGGCGAGCGCCGCGCGCAGGGGATGTGCCCGCACGAGGGCCACGGATTGCGCCACGCTCCCGCGCGCGCCGGAAAACTGGACCATGCTCCTGCCTGAAAGATCGCGGCACCTGCTTCCGGGGTGCCCTCGGCCAGGTGAACCGCAGAAACACGATCACGCTAGCACAGACGCGAGCGAGGGAGACTGCTTCACGCGAAAGGGCAGTAGGCCAGTTTGGCGTTAAATTGAGGTGTTTCTACGGGATGCTTCGCTGGCGCTCAGCACGACACCTTTTTCTATCGGGTCATTCTGAGCCCTTCGGTGCCCTCAAGGGCAAGCTCCGCGAAGAATCCCTGAGCAAGACCTCAAATCAAACGATTCAACATGAATCCCCACCCGAAGGACTGAAGGGGGACCGGAGGTCTGGAAGGGGACGCGGGGGCAGGGCGCACCCTACCCCCGCGCTGGAAATTACATGCGGGGCTCGCCATTGCCGGGCAATTGCGCGGCGGCCGGGTGGGGACTTCCCGCGGGCGAGAATTCCACGCGGCGGTTCCAGCGCCACGCGGATTCGTCATGGCCCGTCTTCAGAGGCACCTCTTCCCCAAAACTGATGGGGTCCAGCACGTGGGCGGAGACGCCGAGCTGCACCAGGTAGTCGCGCACCCGATTGGCGCGGCGCGAGCCGAGCCCCAGGTTGTACTCGCTCGTGCCACGCTCGTCACAATGTCCCTCCACGCGCACCCGCACGTTGGGGTGGCTCTTCAGCCACGCGGCGCTGGCCTGCAATTCGCGCTTGGCGCCGCCGGTCAAGTCGGCGTGGTCGAAGAGGAAGTACACGGTCTTGATGTCCCGCAGGCGCTCCTGCTCCATCTTGGCGGGGAAGGCCGGCACGAGCGGCTTGGCGCGCTCGCCTGGGCTGGCCTGCTCCAACGGCACGTGCTCGACTGCCGGTGGGTTGCCGGCCGGCTGGGGCTCGGCGTAGGCCGCAGGCAGCGCCTTGGGTTCCGCCGCGGCCGGTTGGGCGCCGGATGGGTCCGGCTCCGAGGGCGCATAGTATTGATTTTCGTCCAACGCCTTGGCCGCGCCCGCGGCGCGACTGGGGGCGACGCCATCGCCGGCCGCTTGGTTGGCGGCACAGGCTCCCAGGGTCAACAGGAGCACTCCAATGCCGGCCGCCAGGGTGTGATTTCGCATCTGCACCTCCTATCCATGGGTGGGCATGCTGGTCCACCCCACCTTCATGCAAATCTGCTGCCCCGCGATGCGGCCACGAAATCCCGGTGTCAGGACAGGGGTATCGGTACATGGGATAGTTCGGATGACGCGCTTCCCGGTGCCCCCCGCCTCCGGCCGGCAGGGAGGCGATCCCGCCACGGTGTCGTGCATTCGCCCTCCGACTTGCGGACCGGCGCGGATAACTGGGAGGCCAGGGGGGCGGGGACGAATCGGAAACCGGCGCCGAACGCCGGGCGCGCCTCAGGCGGGCACGCGGCGCTTCACACGGCTAACCAACGCGATCAGCAAGAAAAACGAAAACCACGCCCATGCCGTGGCGTTGCATTTCCTCTCGTACAACTTCGGACGAATTCACAAGACGCTGAGGGTGACACCCGCTATGCAAACCGGGATTCCCGATCACCCTTGGTGGTTCAAAGATGTTGCGGAACTACTGGCGAGTTGAATTTAGTTCATTTCATCGGGAAGGGGATCGCACAACTTCTTTCGAAGGGCGTCAAATTCCTCAATCGAGATATCGAGGTCCCATGCAACGTCTTGTTGTGCGAGCACGTCAAAGACCTCATCGACATGGAACACGATGGGCGGGTCCAAATCGGCACGCTCGCCGGGAACGATTGCGGCACCGTTTTTGACCATGGTGCATTCAACTTCCTGATCTATGAGAATCTTGCGGATACACTCTGCATCAAGGAGCGGTTTGGCCTGAACCGGCATCCGTAGATCCCCCCCACTTGATCATCGGAATGATCGTGGATAGATCGCCGCCCAATTCCTCAGGCGAATCGCCTGTCCGAATCTTGTTTCCCCTTGGATCAACGAGGGCGAAAGGAATTTCAGCCTTCCTCAATACCCGAAGAAGGGTCCGCCGCCGCTGGCATGA
>JBGPEV010000285.1:0-4965 GCA_041482995.1 bacterium
AGCTTGGCCTGTTCTACCGCCTGTTCCTCGATTGGGGCGTTTTCTGGCGCTCCTGGCTGCTGTTTGCGATCCGGATCGCGATCGAAGGGCTGTTCGTTGCCGTCATCCCCGCCGGGGCCTTGTTGACCATCGACAACTTCTGGCTGCGCATCGGGGTCGCCAGTCTCTTCGCGGCGCCGGCGTATTCCTACGTCAAGATGGCCTCCTTCAAATTCTTTCTCGAGGTCTATCGCCCGTACCCGCGGGTGTATGAGGAATTCCGCGAGTACTACGTTCAACTCCAACTCTAGCGGCGGGCGACGGCGGAATTGCTTGCGTCCGTTCAGCGGCTTAGGTCAATTGGGTTTGTTTGGTAAAGGGGGGTGGGGTGCGATTGAGTGTCGCTATTTATGAACACCCAGAGAAGTCGCGACTGTGCCCAACCCCCTGTCCGCCGGGTCAGGGCAGCAGGCGGCCGTCCGGGGCGATGATCGTGGTGAAGGGCAGGGCCGCGCGCAAACCGGAAATCTGGTCGGCGCCCAGCGTGGCCACGCCGCTCACGTCCAGCACGGTCAACTGCCCGGACAGACCCTCCAGCACGGCCAAATCCCCGGATGTGAGCGGCGTGTTCGCGAGGGAGAGCCGCCGCAGATTGCTCATTCCGGCGAGCGGAGATATGTCCTCCAGGGGATTCCCGCCCAGCAGCAGCGTCTCGATCGGCGCCAAGTCCTGCAGCGCATCGATGCGCCTCAACCCATTGCCGGTCAGGTCGAGCGTCTGAAGGGTCGCCACGAGTTCCACTCCGTCCACGCTCTGGATGCCGCGGCGGGCGCACCAGGCGGATTTCACCGGGGCCGCTGAGTGCTGGGCCCACCCGGATTCGACCAGGCAGGCTAGCAGTCCGGGGTCCGTGAAGGCTGGGGGGGCCGTCAACTCCTCCGTGGCGAGGGCAAACGTGCCGGCGGCGGCCGAAATCCGCAGCCGGTAGTCACCGGGGGCGAGGCCGGCTTCGATGCGAAAGCCCGTCCGGTCGGCGGCGCCGCCCGCGCTCGCCGCTACCGTGCGGCCGGCGCTGTCCATCAACTGCCCGCTCGTCCCGATCCCCCCATCGGTCCACAGGGCCACGCGCTGCTGCGCGGTCACGTGCAGCCGGTAGTCGATCCGGTACCCATCGTAGGGCGCGGCGGCCACCCGCCGGTCAGGAACGCCCAGCGCCTCCCCGGCGGCGTCCAGCCCTGGATGGAAAGGCCCGAATCCCGTGCGGGCCTGGGCGCTGGGAAAAATGTTCAGCGTCGCCGCGCCCGGCCCCGCGTTGACCGATAGGAACGCCGTCGCGCCGGAGGGGCCCGCGAGGCGCAAGGGGTCCTGCTGCGGCGTGCTCTCGCCCGCGCGCGGAACTCCGGCGAGCGTTACCAACGAGCCGGTCAGCAGCAGCGGTCCGCCCTGCAGGCGTGCTCCCTTCAGCAGGATGCGCTCCAGGCGTTGCGCCAGCCCGGGCCGGTGACCCAGCAGGTACGTTTCCTCGCCGGGCAGGGCAATCGAGAACAACGCCGGCGCCCCGGGAGTGGCCGCGTGTACGGCGGCGACCCGTTCGCTGATGGCCTGGGCGCGGATCACGGCCTCGCAGTCGCCACCGCCGGCGGGGGAGAAAATACCGACGGGGACCAGGTAGGCCGTTACGGACCCGGTGAGTAGAATGGGAAATGGCCAGCCAGGATCGGCGGGATTGAAGGTGAGTTGCTGCGATGCTGTCCGGCTATCGAGCGGAATCGTCAGCATTGGAGGATTCGGGAAGTTGACATCCTTGTAAATCGCGAATGAGCAGGGGATCGCGGAGGATCCAGGAAAGCGGGAGAAGGTCACGTCCGATCCCGCCGCGATATTCAGCACGACCTCGTCGGGTAGCTGTCCAATTCCTGTGCCCGTATAGCTTCTCGCCCATAACCTATCCGGCATGGTCAAAACCGGAACGTTGTTGAAGCCGATGTTCGGCGGTGGGGCCGGGTCGTCCGGCAGCGCGCGGAAGACACCGTTGGGGAACTGGCCGGGATCGTCGGCCCGCACGGCTGCCAACGTCTGCTGCGCCGAGACATAGAGCACGAGCCGGTCCCGCCGGTTCGCAGCGCTGCCGGTGAGGATCAGACCCCCGTCCGGCGCAAGGCCCGGGGTGTAGACGAGCGAACGCGGATCGATCCCCAAGGCGGACTCCGCCGCGGCGAACGGGAGCAGGGCCGGCGCAGCGGGGGCCCATCGATCGCAATAGACGCGGCTGTCCGCGCCCAGAGGTGAATCGGGAACGAAGCGCACCGCGGACTGCCCGCCGGCGACCGCGCTGGGGGGCGTCAGCGCACCCTCGACCTGTTCCACGGCGCCCAGAACGCCCAGCCCCACCCAGGCGGCAAATGAGAAGCGGCCGGCCGCATCGAGCGAGAGCTGCTGTGTGCACCCCGCGGTGGACGCAAATTGCCACCCGCCCTCGGCGGATCGGCTCCCTGGCTGCCGCCGCGGCTCCGGCAGGCATCCGGCCAGCGCGCCCAGGCTCAGCAGCGCGGCCACCGTCGCGGCGGCGCCCCGCCGGTGGAGAACGCGCATCCACGCCGCCGCTCGGCGCGTCCGCTCAGTACACATAGGTCCCCGACAGTCCCACGGACCACACCGTGCTCCGGACGGATTGGGTCACCCCGTCGTCATCGGTGACGTGCGGAAACCGCACGGCGGGAGCGTCGGCGGTCGCGAATCCGAGGCGGACGGTGCCCGACAGGGCGCCGCGCGTGACGTAGTAGCCGGAGGTGAAGCGCTGGAAATCCACCTTGCGGAAAATCGGGTCGCCGGACGGGACGGGCGAGGGGTCGCTGGCGAATCCGAAGAACCAACTGCCCCGATTCCCTTGGGCGAAGGCCGCCGCGATCCCATAGCGGGTCACCGCCCGGGCGCGGGTGGTGAGAGCGGGAAGCTGCGCGGCCGTTGTGGAGGGCGCCTTGCTCTCCAGCCGCGGGAACACCTCATAGGGGGCCAAGGAGCGCGTTTGCTCAAGATCCATTTCGACGACCAGCTCATCGAACAACAAGGCCAAGCCGACGCGCAGCGATCCGGGATCGCGCAATTGGAAGGAAACTCTCTCCGCATCCACGTGAATGAACGAGGTGGCTTGCTGCACCTCCAGCCCGTTCTGCGTCACCCGCAATTGGTCGACCCGCTCCACGCGCGCCTGACCCGATCCGGCCACCTGCTGGGACGGCTGCTGCGAGACGATCCCGAGCATGAGTTGGCTGCCCAGGTCCATCTGGAGCCCGATCGACAGGACGGCGCGATCGGCCTCGCCGGAGAATTGCGCCGCGGACTGGGTCACCCCCGTCAGCACGTTGGCTCCGCCGGCCGAGGAAGCCGCGGCATAGTCCTGGGTGAACGATTCCTGCAGACGGAGGGATACCCGCTCCAACCGCAGGCTCGCGCCGACGCGCATCCAGTCCAAGACCCGCACGCCCAGCCCGAAGCCCGGCGCCACAACGGTCAACGCCGCCGACCCCTGCCCGTGCTCGCCGCGCTGGATGCCATCGGGAAAGAGGGCCGGGTAGGGCGCCGTTCCCGCCACCGGCGCTGGAAGCCCCGCCGCCCCCACGGTGCGGGAATCGTCGAGGCGGACGGACGTGGACTGCCAGACGGGCGTATGAAGAAAGAGCCCGATGCCGTAGCGCGGGCGGGTGCGATTGGGGCCGGTGGCCCAGCCCGCGGCGCCCGGCGCGCTGCTCAGCGTCGCCGCGGTGTCGCCGCCCGTGTCGAACTGGGCAAGGTCAAGCGTTCCGGCGTCCAGATAGAGTTCGTTGCGCGTCTCCCTGGCCAGGCCGGCGGGATTGGCCCACAGCGCATCGACGCTCCCGGCCAGTGCGGTCTGGATGCCGGCCATGCCCCCGCCGGCCGGACCAAAGGGGCGCTCCGCCGTGGCGAGCAACAGCGATCCGGCACCGGCGCGTCCGGCGCCCGCCACCAGCGCGGCGCCCACCAATGCGCCCGCCGCGAGCCGCTTCGCCTGGGCGCTGTAGGCCGCCATCGTGCGCACGGAAAGGGTGCCTGAGTGGGGGGCGGCGCGCTGCCACCGTCGCATCGCACTTGCCCCGGGAGCTATGCAACGGCATCCTAATCATGCTTAATTCGAGTTCACAACTTTGGAGCGTCTAACAAAACCGCTGAAACACAAAGACCACGAAGACCACAAAGAGAATTTTGCCGCTCGTGGCAGGAGTTCTGGGAAAGTTGAACTCGCGCACCAGAACGCTCTCGTAGCTCAAATCGCTCGATCGGTCGGCGTGAACAAATTGCAGTTCTTTGTGTCCTTCGTGTTCCTTTGTGGTCTTTGTGTTGAGGCAGTTCGCAGTTTTGTTACGCGCTCTTAGTCCCCGGACCGTGGCGAACGGCAGGTGAAGGTCGCCTATTTCGGTGGAAACCCTTGGGGGGAGAGCCCGTCATGCCGATCACTTATCTGGACCACGTGAACGTCCGCACGAGCCACCTGCCGGAGTTGGTGCGCTGGTACGAGGAGGCGCTGGGCTTCAAGCTGGGGGCGCGCCCCCCGTTCGTCTTCGGCGGCGCCTGGCTCTACCTGGGCGAGCGCCCCGTGGTGCACCTGGTGGAGGTGCCCGAGCAGCCCAAGCTGGGCGAGCCCCAGATCGAGCACTTCGCCTTCCGCGCCCAGGGCCTCGCGGCGTTCGCGGAGAACCTGCGCAAGCGCGGGATCGAGCACCGCATGGTGCCGGTGCCCGGCAACGGCAATGCGCAAATCTTCACCTGGGATCCGGATGGGAACCGCGTCGAGATCCAGTTTGAGGCTGCCGAGGCCGCGACGGTCGATCGCGCCCTCTTCTCGAAGCGGGAACCCGACGGCAGCAGCGCGATGCGTCCGGGCAACTAGCAGTTGACCTCTCCTTATTTTTGGGATAGCCTGTGCCCACCGACACGGATGCCGGCCGGGTCAGGGAGGCCCCCTGGATG
>JBGPEV010000286.1:0-4949 GCA_041482995.1 bacterium
ACGGCGGAGAGCATCTGGCGGAAGCGCAGCGCGAATTCCTGCCGGGCCGCGAACGCCGGGCGGTCCAGCGTGTCCGCCCCTTCGAGCAGCAGGAGCGACTGGATCCACGCGAAGGCTTCCGCGGGCAGGTCCGGATTCGCCTCCCGCGCATGGGCCACGGCGAAGAGCACGAAGGCCGCTTCCGATTCGGGCGGCGGGCCCATGCGGCGCAGATAGTGCGTATAGACCGGAAAGGCCGCGATCACTTCTCCAACGGCCCGGTGCAGCGTCGCCCGGTCCAGGTGCGCGGCGGCGGGAACGGTCTTCAGGATGGCGGCCAGCCGCTGGGTCAAGCGGGTGTGCTCGCCCTGCAGCAGGGCCGCCAGCACCTCGCGCTTGCTCCGCAGCAGGACTGCGGCGAAGTCCTCCGTGCAGCCGGAGAACCGGGCATAGCCCTCCCGCAGCGCCCGCTCTCCGCCGGAGTCTACGAACAGTCCGTTGATCACGTGCAGTACTTCGTAGCCGGTGGTGCCATACACGGGCCAATCCGGCCGGAGTGGCTCCTCGCCGGAGAGGATTTTCTCCGCCAGTACGTAGAAGGAGCGTTCCGGCCGCGCCGGCGCGCCCGTCAGGCCCCGGCCCCCTTCCTTCAGCAGGCCCAGCATCAGGGCGCAGCCGCGCTGCAGCCGGACGAAGTACCCCGCCGGGTCCAGCAGGCCATCGGGATGATCGACGCGCAGTCCGGTCACGGCGCCGCTGCCGATCAGATCGAGCACCAATTCATGGGTGGCCAGGAACACGTCGGGGTGCTCTTGCCGCACGCCGGCCAAGTCGCTCACGTCCGCGTAGCGGCGATAGTTGAGCACTGCCAAGCCATGGGGCCAGTACATGGGCAGATAGACCTGGCGCGCCAGCAAGCGGCCCAGCAGGCCCGCCGGGTCCGCCGCTCTCGCGTTGGCCTCCGCCAGAACACCGCCCAGGGCCTTGCGCAACTGCCCGTCCGCCTCCAACAGGCCGTTGAGCAGGCCCAGGCAGACCTCGAACTGGAGGTGGCGCTCGCGGATGGTATCGGGATGGCCATCCTCCCGTGGCGGCAACCCGCCCAGGCGCGCCAGCAGGGCCTGCAGGGCGTCCAGCGTGCCCGGCGCCAGACCGGTACCGGGCGGGAGCAGCGCCTCCAACACCGTGGGCCAAGTGGCGGGATCGGTCGGCAAGCTGCGGTCGCGGTAGCGCAGCCAGAACTCGCCCGCGGCATGGGCCAGCGTCAGCGCGCCTTCGCGCAGCGCCTGCCCGATCGGTGCCAGCAGGATCGGCAGCACGAGGCGGTCCCGCAATTCCGGCTGGGTGGGGCGCCAGTCGATGTCGAACATGCGGGCGTAGCGGGAAGCCTGGCCGTGGCGCAGCACGTCGTTCCACCACAGGTTGCCCTCATGGGCCACGCACAAGTGGTTGGGCACGATATCCAGGATCAGGCCCATGCCGTGCTTCCGCAACTCCGCCGCCATGCGCTGAAACCCCGCCGCTCCGCCCAGTTCCGGATTCAATTCGCCATAGTCCAGAATGTCGTAGCCGTGCGCGCTGCCCGGCCGTGCCTTGAACACCGGCGAGGCATAAAGGTCCCCGACGCCCAGGCGGCGCAAGTAGGGGACGAGCGCCCCTGCCTGCTGGAACGTGAATCCGGCATGGAACTGCAGCCGGTAGGTGGCGAGGGGAATGCGGGGGGTCAGGAGGGGAATCGTCCTTCACGCAGGTGAACCGGCCGAGCGGCCGCGGAAAGCGTCCCGCTGCGAGACTCGCGCAAGGAAGGCCCAGCGGCAGCCTGTTACCGCCATCCTAGCGCCCGGGGCGCCGGCGGGGCAACGGCCCCGGGGCGCGGCGCTAGAAGCGCGGCTTGCGCTTTTCCAGGAAGGCGGTGGTGCCCTCGGCAAAATCCGCGCTGCTGATGAGGATGGACTGCGCGAGCGCCTCCATTTCCAGCGCCCCGTCCAGGCTGCTGGGCAGGGTCGCCAGAAGTTGCTTGGCCAGGGCGGTGGCGTGGCGGGCATGGGAGCCCAGTTCCTCCGCCACCTTGATGGACTCGGCCATCACCTGGGCATCGGGCACCACCTGGTCCGCCATCCCCACGCGCAAGGCGTCGGCGCCCTTGAACATCGTGCCCAGCAGCAGCGCCTGGCGGCGTGCCGGTAACGGTGTGCGCAGCGAAGCTCGACCGGCGAGGTGGGATCGGCGCGGAACCGGCTATGCGTCGCCGAATCACCACTTCGCTGCTATGGCCTCCACCAGCGCGCCGATGACCCGAAGTGTCGACGTGCTGCCATCGGCGTCGCCCTTCTCGAAATCGCCTTCAACCAGGCCCATCGTGTTGGTGACATGCGCGAGGCAAAGTACAGGGCGCTGGTGAACAGCGGCAAAGGTGTAGAGCGCGGCAGCTTCCATTTCCACCGCCAGTATACCGCGAGCCCGTGCCGCGGCGATTGCACCTGCGGTTTCCCGAAAAGGCGCGTCGGTCGTCCAGCTTGCGCCCTGATGGACGGGAATGCCCAGCGTTCCGATCGCGCTCAGCGCGAAAGCGACAATGCTCCGATCCGCATGCGCAAATTCGCTGGGCGCGGCGTAGTGATAGCTGGTGCCCTCGTCGCGTAGAGCGCGATCGATCACAACGAAGTAGGGCGGCGCTGCAAGCGGAGCAATCTGGCCTGCGGACGTGACGCTGATGAGGAACCGGCAGCCCGAGGCAAAAAGCTGTTCGGCCACCAGCACCGCGAAGGGTGCCCCCACCGCGCACCCGACGATACCGAGGGTGCGGCCCGCTTGGTCAAAATCGTAGAGTTCGGTGTGGTAACAGGCCCAACCGGTGCTCATGCGCGCGGCGTTCGTGCGCCTGAGATGGCGGACGATGTCGCCGTCCGGGTCGAGCACACAAATCTCCGGCATGCGCACGGGTGGCAGTTGTTTCTGCCTCCGGGCTTCGCGCAGGAGGTTTTCCGGCACGAATTCCGAAGGTGCCCCATACGCTTTTTCGGCCAGGATCGGTGCTGACGGCTTGTGCTCCATGTATGTTCTGCTCCAAGCTCCAAGCAACGATGGCAGTGATTGACAAAGGCCCGCCCGCTCTGTCTCGATGGGCGGGGCCGGATCCCCGGCGCCATGCTTTGCGCGATCCGATTGGAATCTAGGGTTGCCAACGTCTGTTTCATGCATCAAGCGGAATCATCTTGTCATTGCCGAAACCGATTGCAAGAAGCGCACGATAGATTCCCTTTCATCCTTTGAAATCCCCGGTTTGTCCATGAGCCTCATGTTCCCCTCCATGCGCGCTACAACCACAGGCCATTCCGGCTGCGTGTGCAGGGAAGGCGACGGCGGCACATGGCACTGCGCACAGGTCGCGCTGAATACGCGGCGATCGGCCGGACTGCCCCCGGCGAGTTCATCGGGTCTGGCTTCGATCATGGCGTGCGCTTGGAGGTAATCCAACAACACGCGGGCTTCAGCATCTGTCGGCGCTGCAATACGACCCATGCCCATCATTCCGGGTCCCATCATGCCCCGCCCCATCATGCCTCCGCCCATCATTTGCATGCGGCCCAGCATCCTCTCGAAAACGCTGGGCCATTGTCCGGCGGATTTGTATTGAGGACTGGGCAAGTCGTGACATTGCACGCAGTGTCGAATCAGCAACCGTGCTCCTGGGGAGCCGGAATCGGGCAACCGCTCGGGGACCATGCCGGACGGCGGCACCATCCCTTGCATCATGCGGCGCATCATATCGCGCATCGGATTTTCGCCGGAATTGCCCTGCGCGAAGGCGACCCCGATGGGATGCCCCGATGGTTGTTGCTCGTCGAACGCCGGCAATCCAAGCGCTACGAGCAAGCCGATGGTTCCGATCAAAACGATGACGCGTGCCAAGCGCGTACTCCCTCTCCGATCAGCGCGAAATTCACCGGCTGAGATTCATTCGATTCCTTGCACGGAAACGGAACCGGCACCCCGCACTCGATCCCGCTCACCGGCAACCGCCGCGGGAATGCTTCGCATGGACCTCAGAACCGCCCTCGTAACCACATCTTCTCGAATAGCACCTTGCCGATGTGCCAGCGATAGCCGGCCGCTTTCAACGCGATCCGCGGGGTCGGCTCGGCGTAGAAGTTGCCCTTACCGAATCCGGCCCGGCCGTCGCCGGTCTCGATGAAGCATTCGCCATAGCCCTCGAACCGGGCAGGCGCTCCCTTGCCCGTGATGGCGCGGGCGATGTTCCGCGCCACCACCTTGCCTTGCAAGTCGGCGAAAACGCCGGCTTTGGGGAGGGGCTTCCCCATCGTGAGCGGAATTCCCGTCACGTCGCCGATGGCGTAGACGCCGGGAAATTTGGTCTCCAGCGTGTTGCGATCGACAGGCACCCAGCCGCTCTCAGCGGCCATACCGGACTCCCGAACGACTGCGGGGGCGCGGTGCGGCGGAACGTAGGCGAGCAGATCGAACTCCGCATGCCGGTCGTTGGCGAAGGCGATCCGGCGCGCCTGCGCGTCAACCGAGGTCACTTGGTGTTCAGGGTGGTAGGCGATGCCCTTGTGCTCCACCATCTGCCGCACGGCTGCGCTCACGACTGGACCCGTAACGCCCATGGGTGCGGGCTCGGCGGCATAGAGGTCCACCTGTACTTGGTCGCGCACGCCGCGCTTGCGGCAGTCGTACTCCAGCAGCATGGCTGCCTCGTAGGGTGCCGCGGGGCATTTGTAGGCCGAGGCGGCGGTAAGCACCACAAGCTTTCCCGAACGGAACGAGCGGAGGGCGTCGCGCAAGCTTTCCGCACCGGCAAGGGTGTAGAAGTTGTGCCCGGCTTCGGGCAGACCGGGGATGGACGCGGGCGCCAGTTCGGCTCCCAGCGCAATCACCAGATGCTCCCCTTGCACCGTCTTCCCGTTTACGGTGATCCGCCGCGCCTCCGGCTCGATGCGCTGGATGTC
>JBGPEV010000287.1:0-4943 GCA_041482995.1 bacterium
CGAGGTGCAGGACGAAGGCAGCCAACTGATCGCGCCGCTGCTGGCGCCCCAGCCGGGCCAGACCGTCGTGGACTTCTGCGCGGGAGGCGGCGGCAAGACACTGCACCTGGCCACGCTGATGCGCAACCAGGGCGCCGTCCACGCCTTCGACATCTCCGCCCAGCGCCTGGGCAACCTGCGGCCGCGCCTGCGCCGCGCGGGGCTGGACAACATCCGCATGCAGGCGATCGAGACCGAAGCCGACCCGCTGCTCGAGCGCTACCGGGAGAGCGCCGATGGCGTGCTGGTCGACGCGCCCTGTTCCGGCACCGGCACCCTGCGCCGCAATCCGGACATCGCCTGGCGTCCCCTGGACCTGCCGGCGCTGACCGGCACCCAGCAGCGCATCCTGTCCGCGGCGGCGGCGCTGGTGAAGCCCGGCGGGCGGCTGGTCTACGCCACCTGCAGCCTGCTGCCCCAGGAAAACGACGCGGTCGTCGCCGCCTTCTTGCGCGGACATCGGGACTTCCGCGCGCTCGATGCCCTGGACATTCTGCGCCGGCAGGGCATCGCCCTGCCCGACGACGCGGGGGAGGGCGGCCACCTGCGCCTGCTGCCGCACCGGCACGGCACCGATGGCTTCTTTGGCGCCGCGCTCGAGCGCGGGAGGTAGCACTGAACGCACGGGCCTCGCGTCTGGATCGCATGGCGGTCGCCAGATGAACAGCAACAGCAGATTCCTCATTTCATTCGGAATGACGTTGGATCGTCATTTCGAGCCCTTCGCTTCGCTCGAGGCAGGCTCCGCGAGAAGTCTGCTGTTCCCAGCAAACGGGGACAGTGCCCGGACCTCGGCCCGGGTGCACATCGGGCGGCGCGCGTGTTATGACAGGCGGGCCCATTCACTGACCTCGACCCATCCCAGGAGGAGCACCCATGGCGGACGCCCCGTTGACCGCGGACGAGCTGAAGGCTCTGCGGAAGTTCGACACACCCACCATCTGCAACGCGCTGGAGGTGCTGGCGCCCAACCGGCGCACGCTGGGGTTCACCACGAGCAACCTGTACTGCGCCCGGCCCAATCTGCCGCCCATGGTGGGCTACGCGCGCACCGCTCACATCCGCGCCATCCAGCCCTCGCCGCGGAGCAAGGCCGACGCCCGCGCCCAGCGCTTCGCCTACTTCGACTACGTCGCCGCCGGGCACGGGCCCCGCATCATGGTGATCCAGGACATCGATGCCCAGCCCGGCTTTGGCGCCTATTGGGGCGAGGTGCAAACCAACATCCACAAGGGCCTGGGCTGCCTGGGCGGCATCACCAACGGCAGCATCCGCGATCTCGATGTGCTGGCCGAGGGCTTCCAGTTGCTGGCGGCCGTGGTCGGCCCCTCCCACGCCTGGGTGCACCTGGTGGACTTCGGCGGGCAGGTCAACGTTTGCGGGATGGTGGCCCAGTCGGGCGACCTGATTCATGCCGACCGGCACGGCGCCGTTGTGATTCCCCACGAGGTGGCCCGCAAGATTCCCGAGACCGCCGATCTGCTGGGGCGGCGCGAGGGAGTGATCCTCGGCGCGGTGAAAAAGCCGGGCTTCACGCTGGATGACCTGAAGCAGGCCATCGCCGACGCGGACGAGATCCATTAGCCGGCACCTCCGCCGCATTCCAGAAGGGCCGCCATGAAGAGATTCCTGCTCCGGGTTGCACTGTTGATCGGATGTGCCGTCATCGCCGTGGTGGCGGTATGGCTGCTCTTTCCCGAGCGCATTATTGATTCCGGCCGCTGGCTGCAGCGCTACCGGGCCGGCCTGACCAAACGCAGTACCACCGCCGCGGGCCATCGCATTACGTACCTGGAGGGCGGGTCCGGCGACACGCTCCTGCTGCTGCACGGCTTCGGCGGCGACAAGGACAATTGGCCGCTGGTTGCCCGCTATCTCACCCGCCAGTTTCACGTCATCGCCCCTGACCTGCCCGGCTTCGGCGACAGCACGCGCGATCCCGCCTCCACCTATGGCTGGGCGGACCAGATGGAACGCGTGCACGCGTTCATGGAGAGCCTGAACCTGCGTGAGCCAATCCACGTGGGGGGCAATTCCATGGGCGGCGCCATCGCTGGGCTCTATGCGGCGCGCCATCCCGACCGCGTGAAGAGCCTGTGGCTGATCGATCCGGCCGGCGTCTCCGGCGCCAGGCAAAGTGAATTGCTGCGCCTCTTGGCCCAGGGAGAGAACCCCATGTTGGTCGGCAATGCCGGGCAGTTCGACCGGCTGATTGCCATGCTGTTCGTCCACCCGCCCACTATTCCTCGCAGCCTGATTCCGGCGCTGGTGCGCGCCCGCGCGGCCCAGCGGGAGTTCAACCAAAAGATCTTTCAGGATTTGCGGAACGCGCCGCTTTCGCTCGACGGCGAGTTGAGCGGCTCCCGCGTTCCCACGCTGATCACCTGGGGCGACCAGGATCGTCTGGTGGACGTCTCTGGCGCGGAGGTGCTGCGGGCCGGGATGCTCCAGGCGCAAGTGGCGATCCTGAAGAGCGTGGGCCACGTGCCCATGATCGAAGTGCCGGAAGCCACTGCCGCCGGTTTCCTGAACTTTCAGGCCGGCCTGCGGTGATGCGCGATCAGGGTGGTGACCGGTTCATCGCTGCCTCCGAATCAGGCCGCACGCGATTGGAGCGGATCACCCACAGCCAGTTGGGATCGCCGGTATCCCGGCGCTGGCGCACTTCCAGCCACAGGCGGCGGTTGTGCACCGCGAGCGCCCCGCGCCACAGGCCGCACCAGGCATCGAACGCCTGGTAGGGCAGGTGGGGCACGGATTCCATCAGCCGCCAGCCCGGCTGCCAGACGCGGGCCTGGCCTTCCTCCACGGCCCATTCAGGCGCGTCGCCTTGGGCGCGGCCCATGGCGGCCAGATAGCCGGCGAACGCCTCGGGGGAGTCCCCCTTCACGCCCAGCAGCCGCGCGGTGACGTCGTAGTACTGCATGCCGATCTGCCGCCCCGCCAGTTCCGCCAATTGCCCGCCGGCCACCGGGCCCACCAACGCCAAGAGCTCGGGCAGCAGGCTGCGGATGTAGTCCATCGTGTAGTTGCGCGCCACCTTGAGCAGGCGCTCCGGCGGCCAACTGGAGCCTTCGGCCTTGGGCGCCTGGGCGGGGTCGAAGTCGGGGGCGTCCTCGCCGGGGGCAAAGCGCAGGCGCTCCTCCGGCTGCAACTCCCGGTCGTACTCCAGGTAGTAGCCTTCCAGGCCCGGTTGTCCGTCCACCGTCTGCTTGGTGCACACGAACCCCAGGCGCGGGTTGCCCAGGGAGACGCCGTTGTGGGCGTGCCAGCCGCGCAGCATGGCACGGGAGACCTCGCTGGGGATGGCGCAGACGCTCGCGCCGTCCCAGATCCAGCGCGGGGGCGGATAACGCACCCAGGCCTTGCGGTCGGACTCGTACATGTACTCGACCTTCACGCCGCCCAGCGCGTTGGAGAGATAGTGGTACTGCGCCGCCGCGACCGCATCGGGCAAGTGGCGCAGCCCCAGCTTGTCCAGGCCGGGCAGGAACTTCTCCAGGTGCTGGCGGCGGAACGTGCGGAAGACCAACTCCGCCGCCGTAACCGCGCCCAGCCGCGTGATGGCGGCCAGGATCAGCCCGGTCAAATACGCGTGGTAGAGCGTCCCGACGGCCTCATAGCCGCGCTCAAGGCCGGTCGACTCGAGCGGCCGGCCCTGGGAGGTCTGGGGCATCGGTGCCTCCGGGTAGGGATTCCACCGGACAAGCGCGGGCTCGGGCCGCGCCGCTCATGCCTTGCCGGTGTAGAACTGGGGCAGCCAGTGCCGCACCACGTCGCGCTCGGTGGACCACGCGTAACACGAGTTCAGTTGCGGCGCGCGTTCCTTGGGGTCTTGCGACTTCGCGTCCTGGTGCTTGCTCTTGGCCGTGCGGCGGTAGGCGTGGATGGTCTGGATGGCCACCGTCGCCATCTGCGGCAGCAGTTCCACGATGTGCGTGCAGCCATCGGTGTTCCCAAGCAACTCCTTCACGGTGCGGTTCCAGCCGCGCCCGATGCGGTGGCCCTTCAGCACGCGAAAGTTGGGCGCGGCCTCGGGACAGATGCGATAGGGACTGCCGTCGGTCACCGCGACGACCTCCTGCACGACGAGTTCGTCGTCCACGGAAAGGCGGATCCACATCTCGTGCAGCGCCATGCCGGGGGTGACCTGCCCGCGGAACTCGTTGCTGAAGGCGTAGGTCTTCGTATCCGTGATGTGGCCCTCGATGTCCCACAGCCCATCGGCGCGCTGATAGCCGCGGCACTCGATCTGGCGGGTGTGGAGGTGCTCGCGCGGGGCGGCGGGGGGCAGGGGCATGGACAATCCTCGAGAGTACAGGTGCGAAGGCGGCGCGGCCCGGTGCGGATCGGGAGCCGGCCCGCCCGGCCGCTTGCAAGAAGCCGCTGGCGGCGGTTGGGGCCTCCGGGTCAGGGCGAAGGGTACCCCAGCGGCTTCGCACGCCGCAAGGACGGCCAGGCCGGCGTGCGCCGCGATTGCCTCCGGGCGGGAATCCGGCTATCCCGAGTAGCAACCCAGCGCGGGTGCCGGGCAGCGCGCATCCCGCACCCTGCCCAACCCCCAGCCCCGGAGTGACCCGATGTGGGAGCAGAGCCTGACCCTCGGTGAGCGCACCCTGAACTTCCAGACGGGCAAGATCGCCCGGCAAGCCCATGGAGCCGTGCTGCTGCGCGAGGGCAAGACCGTGATCCTTTCCACCGTCGTGCACAACCGCACGGCGGCCGAGCAGGACTTCTTCCCGCTCACCGTGGACTTCCGTTCCTACCACGCGGCGGCGGGGCGCATCCCCGGCAGCTTCAACCGGCGCGAGGGGCGCGGCAACGATAGCGAGGTGCTGGCCAGCCGCCTGTGCGACCGCTCCCTGCGCCCCCTCTTTCCCGGCCGGTTCCGCGCCGAGACCCAG
>JBGPEV010000288.1:0-4935 GCA_041482995.1 bacterium
CCCTGCCCGGCACGCCCGTGATCTACTATGGCGACGAGATCGGCATGGGCGACAATTTCTATCTCGGTGATCGCAATGGTGTACGCACCCCCATGCAATGGACCTCCGGACGTAACGCCGGATTTTCCGAAGCCAATCCGCACAAACTTTATCTGCCCGTCATCACCGACCCGGAGTATCACTACGAGACCGTGAACGTGGAGGCCCAGCACGCCAATCCCCAATCCATGCTGTGGTGGATGCGGCGGCTGATCGCCCTGCGCAAGCGCCACACGGCGTTCGGACGGGGCCGCATCGAGTTCCTCCAGCCGGACAATCCCAAGGTGCTGGCCTTCCTGCGGGAGTACCAGGAAGAACGAATCCTCGTGGTCGCCAACCTTTCCCGCTTCTCCCAGTATGTGGAACTGGACCTCGCCCGGCTGAACGGTCACGTGCCCGTGGAGATCTTCGGCCAGAACGAGTTTCCGGCGATCGGCGAGAAGCCCTATCTGCTCACGTTGGCGCCCCACACGTTCTTCTGGTTCTCCCTGCAGCCCCCGAGCGCGGGAGCCCTGGGCGCGGCCGCGCCCGCGCTGCCGCGATTGGAGGTGGCGGGCGCCTGGGAAGCCGTGCTGGACGAGGAGCGCCGGCCGAAGTTGAACCCGATCCTGAGCGGCTACATCCGAACCAGGCGCTGGTTCGGCGGCAAGGGCCGCAAGGTGGCCGCCGTGCGTATCCAGGACGCCGTCCCCCTGTCCCTGGCGGATTTCACCGCCTACTTGTTGCAGGTGCGGGTGGACTACACGGAGGGCGCGGCGGACGTCTATCAGGTGCCCCTGGCGTTTGCCGGCAATGCCCAAAGCGACTCGCTCCTGCGGCAGCACCCCGGGGCGGTCATCGCGATGCTGCGGGTGGTGGAAACCGCGGGCGCCCGCGAGGGCGTGCTGTTCGATGCCCTGGCCGATCCCACGTTTTGTACCGCGTTGCTGCAATGCTTTGGCCGCCGCCGCTTCCTGCACGGGGAGAAGGGTTCGGCCGCGCCGTTTATCACCCGCGCCTTCCGGCAATTGCAGGCCGGTGCCGAGGCGGACCCGGCCCCGGTCCTGGTGCGGGGGGAGCAGAGCAACTCCACCGTGATCTACGGCAACCGCTTCGTGCTGAAGTTCTTCCGCAGGCTGCAGGAAGGGGTGAGTCCGGAGCTGGAAATCGGGCGGTATCTCACCCAGCGCGGCTTCGCCAACAGCCCGCCACTGGCGGGAGCGATCGAATACCACATGGACGGCGGAACCTACACGCTGGCCATGCTGCAGGGCTACGTGGCGAATGAGGGCGACGCGTGGAAATACACGCTCGACGAGTTGGACCGCTACTTCGAGCGGGCGCTCGCCCTGCCGGAAGCCAAGTCGGACCCCGCCTTGGGCTCCTTGCACCTGCTGAAACTGGCGCAGCAAGCCCCGACGCCGCTGGCACAGGACTTGATCGGCCCCTACCTGGAATCCGCGCGCGTGCTGGGCGAGCGCTCCGCCGGGCTGCACCTGACCCTGGCGGCGGAGACGGACAACCCCGACATCCGGCCGGAGCCTTTGTCCACGCTCTAGCAGCGCTCCGTGTATCAGGCGATGCGGGGGTTGACGGCGCAGACCTTCCGCCTGCTCCGCAAGAACCTGCCCCGGCTGCCGGAATCCGTGCGCGCCGGCGCGGAACGCATGTCACGCCGGGAAAACGAGGTGCTGGCCTGCTTCAACACGATCGCCAAGGTGAAGCTCGAGGCGGAGCGGATGCGGTACCATGGCGACTATCACTTGGGCCAGGTGCTTTACACCGGCAAGGACTTCATCATCATCGACTTCGAGGGCGAGCCGGCCCGGCCGCTGAGCGAACGCCGCATCAAGCGTTCCCCGCTGCGGGATATCGCCGGCATGTTGCGCTCCTTCAGCTACGCCGTGTCGAGCGCGCTGGGCACCCGGCTGGAGGCGCTGCACGACCCCAAGCATCGCCAGACCCTGGAACCCTGGGGCACCTTCTGGCAGCGCTGGGTCTCCGCCGTCTTCCTCCGTGCCTACCTGGACGCCAGCCGCCCGGCGGGGTTTGTGCCCAAGGACCCTCGGCAGTTGCAAGTGTTGCTGGACGCGTTGATCCTGGAAAAGGCGGTGTACGAGCTGGCCTACGAGTTGAACAACCGGCCGGATTGGATTGGCATTCCGCTGGCAGGCATTGAACAGTTGCTTGCCAGCCCGGCCATCCAGGCGGGGACCGGCTGAGGTGTTGACCGGCCCGCGGGACCGGCGCCGATCGGGCGCCGGGTCCGCGAATGTTGCGGCAAACGGGAAGTTCGAGGAGGAGAGCAGCGGATGCCCACGCATTTGGTCGTTCACGGCCATTTCTACCAGCCCCCCCGGGAGAATCCCTGGACGGGCATGGTGGAGCGGGAGCTGAGCGCCCAGCCGTTCCACGATTGGAACGAGCGCATTCAGGCGGAGTGCTACCGGCCCAATGGCTTCGCCCGCATCGTCGATGGCTTCGGCCGCGTCGAGCGGATCGTCAACAACTATGCCGCCATCAACTTCAATTTCGGCCCGACGCTGCTGAACTGGATGGTGGAGCACGATCCCACCACCTACCGGCGCGTCCTGGAGGCGGACCGGCTCGGCCAGAGCCGGTTCGGCGGGCACGGCAACGCCATCGCCCAAGGCTACAACCACTCCATCCTGCCGCTGTGCAACGAGCGGGACCGCGTCACGCAGATCCGCTGGGGACTGGCGGACTTTCACAGCCGCTTCGGGCGCATGGCCGAATCCATCTGGCTGCCGGAGACCGCCTGCACGGACGCGGTGCTGGGATCGCTGATCGATGCGGAGCTGAAGTACGTCATCCTTTCTCCCTACCAGGCCGAGCGCGTGCGGCCGATCGGGGCGAAGGAGTGGCAGAGCGTCGCCGACGGGAACGTGGACGTGGGCCGGGCCTATTCCTACTTTCACCGCGACGGCTCCGGGCGCGCGATCGCGCTCTTCTTCTACAACGGCCCGCTGTCGCGCTCCATCGCGTTCGAGGGCGCGCTCTATTCCAGCCAGGTGCTGCTGGACCGCTTCGCGAAGGACGCGGGCGAGGGCGGGCGGTTGATCCACATCGCGACCGACGGCGAGACCTACGGCCACCACAGCCACTTCGGCGACCGCACGCTCGCCTACGCCCTGGAAATCGAGGCGCGTTCGCGGGGCTTCACGCTCACCAACTATGGGCAGTACCTGGAGGAGCACCCGCCGGACCACGAGGCGGAAATCAAGCCCGGCCCCAACGGCGAGGGCACGAGCTGGAGTTGCGCCCACGGCGTGGGCCGCTGGTACCGCGATTGCGGCTGCAGTACCGGGGCTGGCGAGGGATGGAACCAGGCGTGGCGCACGCCCCTGCGCCAGGCGCTGGATTTTCTGCGCGACTCCGCGGTCGTCCCCATTGAGGAAGCCCGCGGCCGCCTGTACGCCGATCCCTGGGCGGCGCGGGACGCGTACATCGGCGTCGTGCTCACCAACGGAGCGACGCGCCAGGATTTCCTGCGCCGGGAGGGCGTCGCGGGCCTGAGCGAGGAGGACCAGGTGCGGGCGCTCTCGCTGATGGAGCTGCAGCGCCACAGCATGACCATGTTCACCAGTTGCGGCTGGTTCTTCGCCGACATCGGCGGCCTGGAGGGCGTGCAGGTGCTCAAGTACGCGGGCCGGGTGATGGACTACCTGGCCGAGCTGGATCTGCCCAGCCCGCGCGAGAAATTCCTGGAGATTCTCTCCCAGGCCAAGAGCAACCTGGCGGAGCAGGGGAACGGCGCGGACGTCTTTCGCCGCCACGTGGACCCGCAGCGCATGACGCCGAAGCACTTTGCCGCGCACTTCGCCATCATCGGGCTGCTCGACGGCGAGGGCGAACAACTGGACGGCACGGTCGGCGGGTATCACTTCTCCCGCCGGGATACGCGCAAGGAATCCCGCGCGCGCATCACCATGGCGACGGGCCGCGTCCGGCTGGAGGCCACGGCCACGGGGGGCGCGCAGGAATTCACCCATGCGGCCTTGTACATCGGCGGCGTGGACTTCTACTGTGTATTGCGGCCCTACGGAGGGCCCCGGCGCTTCAAGGCGGCGGTCACGCGGCTGTGGGATCAGTTCGCCGCGGGGTCGCTGCTGACGCTGTTGCGCACCGCCCAGGACGAGTTCGGCCCCGAGGAGTACGACTTGCAGCACGTATTGCCCCGCGGGCGGCAGCGCATCCTGGAGCACGTTTTCGCGGACCTGATCTTCCGCTTCGACGAGCAGTATTCCCGGCTCTACGAGGACAATCGCGGCACCATCGAGCAGTTGCAGGAATCCGGCTTCCGGATGCCGGACGAGCTGACGGCCGCCGCGGAATTCGCGCTGGGCTGGCGGCTGGAGCAGGAAGTGCGCAAGCAGCACCGCAGCCTGGACCCCCAGGCCTACCGGCGCGCCCGGGAGGTGGTCGAGGAGGCCCACCGCCGCGGATTCAACATCCACCGCGCGTCGGTCAGCCGCACCTTCGAGGAGATGATCCTGGAGGCGGTGCGCCGGGTGGCGCAACAGCCCGATCCGGACCTGGTCGCCCCCGTGTTGGCGCTGATCCAGTTGAGCCGCGATCTGCGGATGACCCCGAACCTGGAGCAGGCCCAGGAGGCGATCTACCCGGTGCTGGTTTCCACCCGGCACGAGGCGGCGGACCCCATGGCGGCGTTGGCCGCCGCCCTGGGCTTCTCGCCCAAGTTCATCGCGTCCGGCTAGCGCATGCCGGTCGCGGGCGGATCCGTGTCGGAGGAGGAAGTCTCCCGCCGGAGCCGCCCTGGCTTTCATTCCCGCGCCCGGGCGCCGCGCCCGGCCGGTGACACCCATCACCCGGATCACGCCGCATGGCCGCACCCTCCACCCATCGGGAATCCGCCCCAGCCCGGCGCCGCATCGG
>JBGPEV010000289.1:0-4926 GCA_041482995.1 bacterium
CGAATTTCCTTGCACATATCGCGGAAATGCAGCAGGGTGTATCCATGCCATAACTAGAACCTTATCCAATATCCAGTACAATTCAGTACAGGACCGTGCCCGGAGAGCCTCCGGCATACGGATGGTTCTCTCACGACAAAGGTGAACGTGACTGGCAAAGTGAAGTGGTTCAACGAGTCCAAGGGCTACGGGTTCATCACTCCGGACGATGGGGGCAAAGACCTGTTCTGTCATCAATCTGAAATTCGTATGGAAGGCTTCCGCACCCTGCGCGAGGGGCAGGCGGTGGAATTCTCGGTGGAGCAAGGGCCGAAAGGTCCGGCCGCCAAGAACGTCAAAGCCATCTGACATCTCCGCGACAAGACTTCAGGGGCCCCGCTCCGGCACTCGTCGGGGCGGGGCTTCTTGTTTCGTGAATTGGCGCGGCCCGGCGCATCAGCGCAGCCAGGCGAATACCTTGCAGAAGGCCGCCTTGCCTCCGGTCGCGACGGCCTCGCCATGGGAGAGAATGATGCGGTCGAAATCCCACGCCGCGATGCGTTCCACGGAGGCACGGTAGGCGGCCTTGTCGCGGATGATGGAACGGAAGAGCCGGGACTGGCAGGGCTCGCCCACCTTGCCGCTGAGCGTCAGATAGAGCCACGTCCACCAGCCCCGCGCTTTCCGCACATTGAACAGGAAGTCGGTGACGATGAGCGTGCGGGACGCCGGATGGAAGAACTCGACCTCGTTCCCCCACGGCATGCCCGCCAGCGACTGCTGTTGCAGGTCCGCCGCGCAACCGGGATCCGGCGTATCGCCCAGCACGCCGTCAAAGACCAGCCGCTTGCGCTTCTCCGGTAATCCGGGCGCCCCCAGCAGCTTGGCCGCGGGGAAGCGCTCCTTGGCGGCCCGGGCGTGCAGGTGGTGAAACTTGCTGGGCGCCACGATGAAGCGCACGGGGCCGGGGCCGGACGCTTGCGCGGGGCCCCCAACCGCCAGTGCCTCCAACTCCCGCTGATCCGCCTCCGCGAGCGGCACGGTCGAATGGAGCCACAGTCCGCCGTCCCGCAATCGCACCACCGTCATGCGAATCTCCAGGTTGAGCCCGAGGAACTTGGCGGGAGGGTCCAGCGTCCACAGATTTTCCGAGTGTTGACGTAACATCGCCACCGACCTCTTCTTGTTGGCGCTCTCCGATCGTTGCGCCGGTCAGACGCTCCCATTCGGCATGGCTAACCCGTGTTCCGCATCCCCGCGGCGATCCCATTGATGGTGATCAGCAACGCATTTACGGTGGTCTCCGAATGGTCCCCGCCGCGCACCCGGCGCAGCAAATCGATCTGAAGCAGATTGAGGGGATCCACGTAGGGATTCCGCACCTGGATGGAGCGGCGCAGGACGGCGTTCTCCGCAAGCAACTCGCCGTGCCGGCTCACCCGGAGCACGAGCCCGCTGGTGTGCGCGAGCTTGCGCGCCAATTCGAGCCCCAGGGGTTGCAGCGATTCTTCCGCCAATGCCGCATTGTACCTGAGGAACAGCTCCGGCTCCGACTTGGCCAGCACCATTTCCACCAGGTCCACTGTTGAGCGGAAGAAGGCCCAATCGCGATAGAGCGCCGCAAGTTCGTCTTCTTTGCCTTGCGTGACGGCCATCTCCAGAGCCTCACCGATGCCCAGCCAGGCGGGCAGGTGCAGCCGCACTTGCGTCCAGGCGAAGATCCAGGGGATGGCGCGCAGGGAAGACAGTCCGCTGTCGGCCTGGCGCCGCGCCGGGCGGCTTCCGACATTGACGAGGCCCAGTTCCGGTTCGGGCGTGGTGGCGCGGAAGAAGGCGGTGAAATCGGGCCGCCGCAACACTTCCTGATACGCATCCATGGAGCGCCCGGCCAAGCCGGAAATCAGGGTGCGCCAAGATGCGCGTGCGGCCGGCGGAGGGCGCAGTGTCGCTTCGAGGGTGGCGGTCAGATACACCTCCAGCGTGCGCTGGGCGATGCCGGCGATGCCGTACTTGGCCTGAATCATTTCCCCCTGCTCGGTGACGCGCAGGGAACCGTCCACGGAGCCGGGCGGCTGGGAGAGGATCGCCTCGTGGGTGGGCCCGCCGCCCCGCCCGACCGATCCGCCCCGGCCATGGAAGAGCACCAGCCGCACCCCCGCCTCCCGGCACGCCGCCACCACCTCCTCCTGGGCCGTATAGAGCAGCCATGCCGACGCCAGCCGCCCCGCCTCCTTGGCCGAATCGGAATAGCCGATCATCACCTCCTGCAAGCCGCGGCAGTGCGCGCGGTACCAGGGCAGCGCCAGCAAGGCGCGCAGGATGGGGCCGGCGTCCCGCAGGGCCTGCACGGATTCGAACAGCGGCACGACGCGCAGGGGATGCGCCCCGCCACACTCCCGCTGCAACAGGCACACGGCCAGCACGTCCGACGGCGCGCCCGCCATGGAGATCACGTAGGCGCCCAGGGATTCCGATGGCAAGGCGGCGATGGCGCGGCACGTGGCCAACACCTCGCGCACCTCCGGCGGGGGCGACTCCGCGCCCGCCGGCCCCGCGTCCAGCCACGCGCGGGGAATGAGCGGGCGCCGCCCGGCCAGTTCCGCCGCGAGGAAGGCGACCCGTTGCGCTTCCGTCCAGTCCCCATAGGCGCCCAGGCCCAGATCGCGCGTCACCGAGTCGAGCAGCGCCGTGTGCCGGGCCGCCTCCTGGCGGATGTCCAGCCGCACCAGGGCCAGGCCGAAGCAATCCACCCGGCGCAACACGTCCAGCAGCCTCCCGTCCGCGATGGCGCCCGCGCCCGTCTCGTGCAGGGAGCGGAAGCACAGCTCGAGGGGCTCGCGCAGATCCTTCGTCTCCCACAGCACCTGGGGATCGTCCCCGGCCTGGCCATCCAGCCGGGCCTGCAACGCCGCCCGGGTGGCGACCAGGCGTTGCTCCAGCCGCCGCAGCACGGCACGGTAGGGCTCGCGCGCGTCGCCCGCCGCGTCGCGCAAGGCGGCGCTGCCCGATTGGAGGGACAGCTCGCGGATCAGCGCAGCCACGTCCCGCAGGTAGAGGTCGGCCGCGATCCAGCGGGAGACCCAGCACACGTCGCGGGTGACCTGCTGGGTCACATTGGGATTGCCGTCGCGGTCCCCGCCCATCCAGGAGCCGAAGCGCAGGGGGGCGCTGCGGGGCGGCAAGCCGCTGCCGCAGCACTGCCGCAGCATGCGGTCCAGCTCCCGCAGCACGGCGGGCACCGTCTCCCAGAGGGATTGCTCAAAGATCAGCAGGCCCCCGCGCGCTTCCTCCAGGGGCGTCGGCTTGCGGCGCAGGATCTCGTCGGTGTGCCAGAAGGCCGTGATCTCCCGGTACAGCGCCTCGTCCGCCGCGGCGCGTTCCTGAGCCGTCAGGTCCGGGCGGTCCCGCCGGGCCAGCCCTTCGGCAATGGCGTGATACTTCTGCAGCAGCGCCCGGCGCGTGATCTCCGTCGGGTGGGCGGTCAGCACCAACTCCACGCTGAGCGCTCCGGCGGCTTCCAACAAGCGCCCGGGAGAAACGCCCCCCGCCAGCAAGCGCGGCAGGGCGGCCTCCAGGGAGCCGGGCTGGGGCGGCGCGGTGGGCGCGCGGCGATAATCCCGGCTGCGGCGCACACGATGATGCTGCTCCGCGATGTTCGCCAGCGTGAGGAAGTGGGAAAAGGCCCGCGCCAGTTGCAGCGCCGCCGCGCTGGGCAGCGCGGAGAGCCGCCGCGTCAGCTCGGTCCGCGCCCAGGCCTTGCCGTCGCGGGACTCCTTGGCCAGGCGGCGCACGCGCTCCACGTCGTTGAACAGCGCCTCGCCGCCCTGCTCGCGGATCACCTTACCCAGCATGACGCCCAGCTCGCGGATGTCGCGCCGCAGCGGGGCGTGGGGGTCTTCGGCCATGGGGTGCTCCCTTGGGCGCCGTGGGGCGCCTTCCACAAGGCTCCGGCGCCAAGGGCTCGCCTTTTCCCCGCCCTGCCGGACCGGAGAACCCCCAGGGTGCGCCTGCCGCGCGACGCTTGCTGTAGCGCCAAAGTGTAGCACCGAACCGCGAGGCAGGGGACTCAACGGACCGCCGGCTCCTGCATGCCGTCGGCGGAAGAATCTGCCATGATGGCGTGGCGGCGGAATCTGTGTCGCACTTCGCCTGCCGCGGGGAAAGTCAAGCGCGGAGCGCATTCCGGGCGCTTTTTGTGGCGCCGCGCCCGCAAAACCCTTGATCGTTTCTCCGGCTGTGTCATAAGGAAGGAAGCCCTGGACGGCCCCGGCTGGGGTCCACGGTCCGGAGGCGGGGAGACAGTCCCGGCTATGGATGGCACTTTGCTGCGAGGGAGCGCATGAGGCTCAAGCAAGTCACGCTGAGCGGCTTCAAGTCGTTCTGCGACGAAACCGACCTTTCCTTCAAAGAAAACGGGATCACGCTGATTGTCGGGCCCAACGGCTGCGGCAAGAGCAACGTGGTCGACGCCATCCGCTGGGTGCTGGGGGAGCAGAGCCCGCGCCAGTTGCGGGGCGGCGCCATGGGCGACGTGATCTTCGCGGGCAGCACCACGCGCAAGCCCATCAACCGCAGCGAGGTGACGCTGCTGTTCGACAATGGGGACGCGACCGCGCTGGAGAAGTACCGGGACTTCGCCGAGATCGCGGTCACGCGCCGGCTCTACCGCAATGGGGAGAGCGAGTACCTGATCAACAAGCTGCCCTGCCGCCTGCTTGACGTCCGCGAGTTGTTCCTGGACACGGGCGCCGCCGGGCGCTCCTATTCCATCGTGGAGCAGGGGCGCGTGGAGGAGTTCATCACGGCCACGCCCCAGGAACGCCGCACCTTCATGGAAGAGGCCGCCGGCGTGATGCGCTTCAAGACCAGGCGCATCGCTGCGGAGAAGAAGCTCGAGCAGACGCGGCAGAACATGCTGCGCGTCCAGGACGTGATGGCCGAGCTGCA
>JBGPEV010000290.1:0-4925 GCA_041482995.1 bacterium
CGAGCGCATCCTGATCGCGTCGGAAGCGGTCGGCGACGGGCGCTACTTCGTGGAGAAGGCCGTGGCGTACGCCAACAGCCGCAAGGTCTTCGACCGGCCCATCGGCCAGAACCAGGGCGTGCAGTTCCCCATTGCCCAGGCCTACGCCGCCGTGGAATCCGCGCGCCTGATGCGCGACAAGGCCGCCCACATGTTCGACAGCGGCGGCAACCCGGGCGAGGAGGCCAACCTGGCCAAGTACTTGAGCGCCGAGGCGGTCTGGCAGGCGGCCAACATGTGCATGGACATCCACGGCGGCTACAGCATGGCGGCCGAGTACCACATCGAGCGCAAGTTCCGCGAGGCGCGCCTGTTTCGCGTGGCGCCCGTCACCCAGAACATGGCGCTCAACTATCTGACTCAGAACGTGCTGGGGCTGCCCAGGTCGTACTGAAAGTCGAGACGTGGCGCCGGATTGCCAGATGGCGTAGCCTGACGGCAGGATTCTTCGCGGGAGAAACCATGCAGATCACCGATACGTTGCGGGGCCAAGAGGCATATCGCCAGTCGGGGTTTTCCGACGAGCAAGCGCGTGCCCTTGCCCGCCAGCAAGAGGTCACGGCCCAGGAGTTGGTGGAGCATATCCGCCAGGCGTTCGCGGTCGACTTTTCCCGCCTGGAAACCAAGATCGAATCGGTCGCCCGCGATCAACTCTTCAAGATCATCGCGGTCGTGCTCTCCAGCGCCGCCCTCACCATTGCCTCCGTCAGCTTGTTGCTGGCGCTCAACCGTTAAGGCCGGTCGCGCTCGGCAGCCCATACGGCTTCAGGGGCGCTCGAGCGCCTCTTGCTGCTTGGCCAGGCAATGCACTGAACCGTAGGAGCAAAAGACGCAGCAATCGCCGGGCAGGGGCGTCAGGTTCACGTTGCAGGACCTGCAACGGTACATGACTTGTCAGAAGTCTTCCGGCAGCCGTTCCTGTGCGGCGTGTCCGCAGTGGGGACAGGTGATCACGGAGTCGTGTTGCAGCGTTCGCACCGGCGCCTCCACAGTCCATAGGCGATGACGGCCAGGAATCCCACCATGGCCGGTAGCAGCACGTAGTCCAGCCATCCCACCCAGACGGCGAATCCGAGGGCGGTGAGGACGATCACCAGGGCTGGCGTGACGCAACAGAGCGCTGTGGCGGCGAAACCGCCGATGCCGGCCCCCAACAGTGTCCTGGATTTCATGAGCACACCCATGGGCGGAGTTGGCTTCACTGCCAATGAGTGTACCGGAACAATGGGCGGGTTTGTAGTCCCGTTCCCGCAGGAGTCAGCCTGGGGCTTAGACTTTCCGCCCGGAGCGAGCGGCAATCTGGCGGCCGGGAGGTTGGCATTGGAACACGAACAGGGTCAGACCGTCGGCGCAGGGCCAGCTGGCTGCGTGCGCGGTGGCGGAACCGATCAGGGAGTCCACCCACTGCGCCGGGCTGAGCGCCGCGCTTGTGCTGAGCGTGCGGAGGCCGGGTGACCGCGTGGCGCCCCAATTGGCACTCTCCTCAGGCGAGTGCCAAGAACCTTGACATCTGCACCCAGCGCTGGCGTAATGGTGGTATTAAGTGATTGTAATCCTTTCTGATGCGGATTCTTCAACACATGCTATCGGTGCGGGCACACGATTTCCCCGCGGGAGTGATGCAATGCCGATCTACGAGTATGTCTGCGAGACCTGCGGCAATGAGTTCGAGGTCATGCAGAAATTCAGCGATGCTGAATTGAAGAAACATGATTGTGCACCCAAGGCCAAGGTGCGTCGCAAGCTCTCCTTGACGGCCTTCCATCTGCAGGGCGGGGGCTGGTACGCCAGCGGATACGGCAACCACGCCCCGGACAAGGCTGGAAGCAACGGCAAGTCGGTCTCGGCCGCCAGCAAAGGCGAGTCGAGCAAGAGCGAATCCAGCGGCTCCGCCAAGAGCGAGTCCGGCGGGGCGAGCAAGAGCGAGTCCAGCAGCTCAAGCAAGAGCGAATCCAGCGGCTCTGCCAAAGGCGAGTCCAGCGGCGCGAGCAAGAGCGAAACGAAGGCCTCGGCTGCGAGTGGCTGAGCGGGCGGCTGCGCTTGCCACTTGGGTGCGGGAGCGGATCGTCCGCCCAGCGCCCCGATCAGCCAAGGCTCTCGATGAGCACAACGGCCTGGGCGGCGATGCCCTCTTCACGGCCGGCAAATCCCAGCCGATCCGTGGTGGTGGCCTTCACGGAGACGGCCCCCAGTTCCAGTTTCAGAATGCCGGCCAGATTGGCGCGCATGGCGGGTGCATGGGGCGCCAGCAGCGGGCGCTGGGCAATCAAGGTGCTGTCCACGTTGACCGGCCGCCAGCCGGCCTCCCGCACCATTCGCGCCACCTCCGCCAGCAGCACGCCGCTGTCGGCTCCGGCATAGCGGGGGTCGCTGGAGGGGAAATGGCGGCCCAGATCGCCCAGGGCCGCCGCGCCCAGCAAGGCGTTGGCCACGGCGTGCATCAGGGCATCCCCATCGCTGTGGCCCAGCAGGCCGCGGGGATGGGGAATGGTGACGCCACCCAGCACGAGCGGCCGTCCTTCCACCAGCGCATGGACGTCAAATCCTGTCCCAACCCGGAAGGCTGCCATCGGATCCCGTGGGTGCGGTGCTGCCTTGGCCCTTCGTGGTCTGCCTCGTTGGTTCCGTTCCGGCGGGCCTGGGCCGGAGGCCGCGCCGTTGAAGCGCGCGGGAGATTCAGCGATACTGGCCGCTAGTCTATCACCCGCCGCGCCGCGTCCAAAAGGTCCCGCGCCCGGCCGGTGCGCTGCAGGGAGTCGAATCTCATGGCCATGAAGCTGCCCAAGGAACTGATCGCCGAATTGGACAAGCTCTTCGAGGATCTGACCAAGCCCGATCCCGAGTTGCGCCGGCTGGCCATGTCCCGGCTGAACAACTACGAGCAAGCGGGCAAGATTCCGCTCGAAGCGCTGATCGATTTGGCGGGCGCGCCCCATCCGGCCATCTCCATGTACGCCATCGGCGCCCTGGGCCGCAGTAAGCGCCCGGAGGCGGTCGAGCGGCTGCTGGCCCTGACGCAGGAGCACCGCGCGGGCAACGTGCTCTTCCTGGAAACCATCATCGACGCCCTGGGGGATGCGGGCGGCAAGGCCGCCACGGAACCGCTGTTGGAACTGCTCGGCATCAAGCTGGGGTGGAAGAACAAGCTGCTGGGGCGGCTCTCCCTCAAGAAAGAGGAAGTGACCCCGGAGGACGAGCGCTTGCGCGCCCAGCTCGCGCTGCCCATCGTGCGCGCCCTGGAGAAGATCCAGGACCCCAAGGCCGCGGAGGCCCTCTGGCTGTGCGTGGATTCCGAGGATCCCATCGTGCGCTGGCACGTCATTCAGGCCGTGATGAAGTGCGAATTGACCGAGTTCAACTCCAAGCTGAAGACGCTGGCCGAACACGACAGCAGCGAGATCGTGCGCGAGATGGCACAGATTGCCCTCACCAAGCTGGGCCCCCTGCCCGAGCCGCTCAACAATTGAACCGCCCGGGCTGGCGCGACGGGGGCCAGTCGGGCGGGGAAGTCGGAAGGATGGCCAGGGTGACGGACAGGCGGCGGAGATACGGCGGGGCAGCCCTGCTTCTGGCCCTTGGCCTGGGCGCGCTGGTGGCGTGCACGCCGTCCACCGGGCGCCGCCCGGTTGCCGAACCCCAGCCGCCCGCCACCCTCGCCGCCGCACCGCCCGCCATCGTCGCGCCGGCTCCGCCGGCGGCCCCGGTCAGTGCCCCCGCCGCACCGGCCAGCCCGGTGGGCGCCCTGGCGGTACCGGCGCAAGCGCCCGCGCTCGCCACCCCCGCCGGGATGGTGCTGAGGGCGAGTCTGATCGACCTCCCCTCCAACACCACGGTGGCCGCGGAGACGTTGTTGACGCCCGCCCAGGCCTATGGGCTGGAGGTGCTGCTGCTGCAGGGCGAGCGCGTGGTGGCCTCTCTGCGCGGCGGAACGCTCGATCCCGGCCGCGTGCAGGTGGTCGGCCAGGGCCTGACCTTCCGGCCCGAGTTGCACCAGGTCATCGCCGCTGCCGATCCGCCCCGCGACCCCGCTTGGCGCTATGGCGTCACCGTGTCCCTGCGCGACGGCAGTGCCGCACCCGCGACGTTGCTGTTTTCGCCGGACACCGCACCGCTGCACGGGCCGGAACCCGACGCCGTCGCCGACTTGGCATTCACCGTGGCCAGTGCCGCCACGGATGGCGCCCTGCTGCCGGGCGAGACCGGGCGCCTGATTGTGACCGTCAAGGAGCGGGGCGGGCGCGAATTCACCTCCGATCAGCCGGCCTTGCGCCGCGCACTCGCGGAGCGCATCCGCGTGGCCGGAGACGGGGTGCGCTTCGACCCGGCGCAATGGACGGTCACGCTTCCCCGCGGCGCCGTGCGGCACTTGCAGACGGCCTACACGATCACCGTGGAGTACGGCTCGCCAACCGGACCGCGCGTCAGCCATCGCTACGCCGTGGACGCCACCCGCCTCTTCGGACCGGAGCCGCGTGACGTGAAAACGGTGGAGGTGCGGCTGGTGGGATTGAATGCCAATGACACCCTGGACCCGGGCAAGGCGATCCCCTTCACGGTCGTGGTGGTGGACCACCACGGCCGCCGGTACACCACGGGCAAGGATGAGGCCTTTCCGCTGCCCTGGTCCCGCCTGCAGATTCACGCGCAAAACATGCTTGTGGACACGCAGACCGCAACGCTTACGGCCGAGCCCGATCTGGTCAAGGTCGCGGGGAAGAACTACCACCTCACGGTGTCCTACGCCGGATTGAAGGCGCTCACCGCGACCTACGTGCTCAAGCCCGAGTTGTATGCCTGGTACCGGGATCGCACGCTGAACGGCGGCGAACTGCGCTTCACCGGTGGAGCGGCTCAACCCGGGCCGGCGGGACCGCCGGGCTCCGCCG
>JBGPEV010000291.1:0-4924 GCA_041482995.1 bacterium
AGGACGATTTGAGCAGCCGGGCGGTGAGGCGCGGTACGGCCATGGACACATTCCCTGGCAAGGCGTGGGCGGGTGGGTCGAAAACCGACCATCCCTATCCTGCCCGCGCCGGGAAAGGCAAATGGGCGCGGCACAAAGGCGCCCGCGAAGTCGGTCCCCCAAGAACTCCACTCGGTGGCGGCGGGCCGCCTGGCCCGCCCAGCGCCGGACGCTTGCGGGAGGCGCCAGCAACTCAGCGCCCCTGGCGGGCGGGACGCCCGCCCCACAAATCACGCCCTGGGCACTTCCGAAGATTTTGCACTTGCCCTGGGCGCGGCACGCAGGGTTTGGGCAGGTCTCGCTCCGCGACGGGTCCCGCTTTGTCCGCGCACTCCGCTTCAATTCGCCCAGTGACGCCCCGGCGCCATGTGCTACACTTCTCGCGTACGGTTCAACTATCGCCAATCTTTCCGGAGGACTCCCTTGCGTGCATGGAAATGGATGGGGATCGTGCCCCTGGCCGCCCTGTTGGCCGCGGCGCTCTCCAGTTGCGGCTACAACGACCTGCAGCGGCAGGACGAGGGCATCAAGGCCACTTGGTCGGAGGTCGTGAACCAGTACCAGCGCCGGGCGGATCTGGTGCCCAACCTGGTGAAGACCGTGCAGGGCTTCGCCGCCCAGGAGCAGGCTGTCCTGATCGGCGTCACCGAGGCGCGCGCCAAGGTGGGCAGCATCCAGGTCACGCCGGAGTTGCTCAACAACCCCCAGGCCTTCCAGCAGTTCCAGCAGGCGCAGGGCTCCCTCACGGGCGCCCTCTCGCGCCTGATGGTGGTGGTGGAGAAGTACCCGCAACTCAAGTCCGATGCCAATTTCCGCGACCTGCAGGCGCAGCTCGAGGGGACGGAGAACCGCATTACCGTGGCGCGCAACCGCTACATCAAGTCCGTGGAGACCTACAACGTCACGGTGCGCAGCTTTCCATCGAACCTGACGGCGATGCTGTTCAGCATGCAGGTGAAGCCCAACTTCACGGTGGAGAACGAGAAGGAGATTTCCACGGCGCCCAAGGTGGATTTCGGCGCGCCCCCGCCGGCCAAGAAGTAGCGCGCCGGCTGCCGAGATTCCCATGACACGACTGAACCGCTTCCTGCTCCTGTTGGCCGTGCTCGGGGGCATCGCTTCCACCGGCGCGCTGGCCGACGTGCCGGTGCCCGCGCTTGGGGCACGGGTGACCGATCTGGCCGGGGTGCTCTCCGGCGATCAGCAGGCCGGGCTGGAATCCGCCCTGCGCGCCTTCGAGCAGCGCAAGGGCAGCCAGGTGGCGGTGCTGCTGGTGCCCACCACCGAGCCGGAGACCATCGAGCAATACAGCATCCGCGTCGCCGAGCAGTGGAAGCTGGGCCGCAAACGCGTGGACGACGGCGCGATCCTGGTGGTGGCCGTGCAGGACCGCACGCTGCGCATCGAGGTGGGCTACGGCCTGGAGGGCGCGCTGCCCGACGCCACGGCCAAGCGCATCGTCAGCGAGGTGATGGTGCCCCGCTTCAAGGCGGGCGACATGCCCGGCGGCATCCAGGCGGGCGTGAACTCGATCCTCAAGGTGATCGACGGCGAGCCGCTGCCACCGCCGCGGCGGGGCAGCAGTGCGCGGTTCGAGGCGCAGGCGGGCGGCGGATTCATTGCCGCTCTCTTGCTCTTCTTCCTCCTCGTCAACGCGCTGGGCTGGTTGTGGCGGGCCATCTTTGGGCGGCTGGTTGGCTCGGTGGTGGGCGGCGGACTTATGGGCGCCCTGGCCTGGCTGCTCACGGGCACGCTGCTGCTGGGCGTCATCGGCGCCGCCGTGGCGGTGATCCTGCTGCTGGCCGGCGGCGGCGTCTCGGGTGCGCGCCACGCGGGCCGGCGCTGGGGCGCTCCCGGCCTGGGCGGAATGGGGGGATTGGGCGGCCGAGGCGGCTTCGGGGGATTGGGCGGCGGCGGGTTCGGCGGCTTCAGCGGGGGTGGCGGAGGCTTTGGAGGCGGCGGCGCCTCGGGCAATTGGTGATAGCCGGTGGGTTGCCCACCCATCCGCGGTGCACAGGAGGACGATGGACTTTTCTCGCATCATCCGTCATTTGCTGCTGCCTCCCTGGCGCGTGGCCCAGGTCTTCCCGTCCCGCACGCTCGATGCCATCGAGGCCGCGGTGGGCGAGGCGGAGCGGCAACACCGGGGCGAGATCCGTTTCGCCGTGGAAGGCGCGCTGCATTGGCCCGCCCTCTGGCACGCCCAATCCGCGCGCGACCGCGCGATAGAGGTGTTCTCCCGGCTGCGGGTGTGGGACACGGAGTTGAATACGGGCGTGCTGGTCTACCTGCTGCTGGCGGACCATGCCGTGGAAATCGTGGCCGACCGGGGCATCAACGCCAAGGTGGATCCCGTCCAGTGGCAATCCATCTGCGCTTCCATGCAGACCGCCTTCGCGGAGGGGCGCTTCGAGGCCGGGGCGGTGCAGGGGCTGCGAGCCATCGCGGACCTGCTCCGCCGGCACTTCGCCACGGACGCGGTGAATCCCAACGAACTGCCCAACCGTCCGGTCGTGCTCTGATGCGCGCCGGGCGGGAGCGGCACTCGGCAGGGCCGCCGCAAGTTGCGCTGCCCCGGCACTTCACTTAAGGTGCCCTCACGCACACCGTCCCGGCTCCGGACTTAGAGCGCGCAACAAAACAACAAACAGCCTCAACACAAAGGGCACCCTTCGCTTCGCTCGAGAGCAGGCGTCGACCACAAAGGGAGCACAAAGAACCGCAAACTCTCTGCACTGGATCGATGATCCTCGCCATCAACACCGGATCGCGGCCAGTGCGGTCCCGATTGAGAGTGCGCCCTCCTGAGAATTCGATTGATGCTCCCCCCCTACCCCAATCCAAATCCGAAACCACTTCCTTCGTGGTCTTTGTGGACTTTGTGTTTCGGCGGTTTTGTTGGAGGCTCTTAGACATGCCGGGTTGGACCAAGACGGCCGTGATCGACTGGTTCCGGCAACACGCCGGCAAGGCGGTCGTGCTGCGCCAGCCGAGCACGCTGCTGCGCGTCACGGGCACGATCCGCGACGTCGGCAAGTTGGAGGCCTGCAGCGCGGACTATGAAACGGTGGATTTCGATTGCGGGCTGGACGACGTGCAAACGTCGCTCTCGTTCCACGATACGACCCTGAGCCTGCACGTGCTGGCCAAGCCGCTGCACCGTCAGGAGGCAAGCCTGTCCGTTCCCGTCAGCATCCCCTATGCCGACCTGGACCTTTCCGTGCACCGGGACGGAAAGCCGGACGATCCGGCTGCGCCGCCCCCCAAGTCGCCCTATGAACTCCTCCATTAGGGCCGGTCTCTCGCGGGTCCTGCCGCCGACGGAGGGGTTGACGGATACCCAGGGCCGGCGGCTCGCCACGTCGTACTATCCCGCGCCGGGCGCTTGGCTGAACGTCCTGATCTCCCACGGCTATGCCGAGCACCGCGGTTGGTGGCATCACGTGGCGGCCGCGTTGCAGAGCGAAGGCATCAACGTGCTCACGTTCGATCATTTCTGCCATGGCGCGTCGGACGGCCCGCGCGGCGACGTCGCCGACTACGGCCTGCTGACCGGCGGCCTGCGCCTGGCCTTGGAGGCGGGCCTGCTGCCGCGCGCCGCGGGGTTGCCCATCGTGCTGCTGGGCCACAGCAACGGCGGGCTGGCGTCCCTGCTCGCATTGGGGGCGATTCACCAACACTTGGCGGGGCTCGTGCTCTGCTCGCCGCTGTTGGGCGTGCCCTGGGCCACGGCGGCCGCCGGCTGGCCGGTCGCGCGGCTGCTGGCGCTGCGCAACCCAGGCCGGCTCTGGCCCATCGAGCACCGGCCGTGGCGGCTCACCCACAACCGCGCCATCTGGGACGAGTATCGGGAGGACCCCCTGCGGATTCACCACATCAGCGCCCGGTTCTTCCTCGGCATGATCGAACAATCCCGCGCAGCAGCCCGGGAGGCTTCTTGCCAGGGGCTGCCCCTTTTGTTACTTTCCGCGGGGGAGGACGTCGTGGTGAGCGTGGCCGCCATGGGGCGCTGGTTCGAGCGCGCGCAGAGCGCCGACAAGCAGCGCATCGATTATCCCCACGCCCGGCACGAACTGTTCAACGAGTCCAACTGGACGCTCGTCCTGGGGGACGTCACGAACTGGCTTACCTCCCGTTTCCGGCCCCAGCCCTGATCGCCGCGGCCCACGGCAGGGCCGGGGGCGGGCGACGGCACGCACAACCGGTTCCATGCCCACGCTCGCCTTCACGCTGATCGGCCACGACGAGGCCCACAATCTGCCGCGCACCCTGGACAGCGTGCGCTGGGCGGACGAGATCGTGTACGTGGACTGCGCCAGCAGCGACGGCTCCGCCGAGGTGGCGCGGCGCTACACGGCCCAGGTGTTCTCCCGGCCCAACCTGATCAACCTGAACGTCAACAAGCAGTTCGCCATCGACCAGGCGCACGCGGACTGGATCTTCTACCTGGATGCCGACGAGGCGATCTCCCCGGCCCTGGCGGAGGAAATCCGCGCGACGCTGGCCGCCGATCCGCGGGAGAACGCGTTCAAGCTGGCGCGGCGCAACCGGTTCTTCGGCCGGTGGCTGCGCCACGGCGGCCAGTATCCCGATACCCAATTGCGCCTCTTCCGCCGCGGCCGCGCGCGCTTCGCCTGCCGGCACATCCACGAGCGCATGGACGTGGACGGCGCCATTGGACGGCTCAGTGAGCCCATGGATCACTACACTTGCGATACCGTGGCCACCGCCATCCGCAAGCTGGATTTCAATTCCACGTTCAACGCCCAGGAAATGGCCCGAGCGGGGCAGCAGCCCAGCATTGGGCTGGCGGTGAGCTACCTGGTGCAAAAGCCGCTCAGCCGCTTCCTGCGGCGCTACCTGCTGAAAGGCGGGTTCCGCGACG
>JBGPEV010000292.1:0-4896 GCA_041482995.1 bacterium
CAGGCGATGATCGCGGGATTGCCGGCCGGCACCGCGCCGGAAGCGATGTTCCGGATCGCGGTGGTGACCCTGGGCACCTGTTCCTTGGGCATCGGCATCTTTTTGTTCGTGCTGGGCCACTACCGGCTGGGGGGCCTGATCCGCTACATCCCCTTCCCGGTGATCGGCGGCCTGCTGGCCGGAACCGGCTGGCTGCTGGTGCGCGGGGGCCTGCAGGTGATGACCGGCATGGGGCTGACCGTCAAGTCCCTCGCCGCCCACTTCGCCACTCCTGTCGCCATGCTCTGGGTGCCCGGCGTACTGCTTGGCGCGCTGATCATCGTCGTGCAGGACCGCTTGCGCCACTACCTGGTGCTTCCCAGCCTCGTGCTGGGCGCCGTGATCCTCTTTCACGCGGTGGTGTGGACTTTGGGATTGCGCGGCACCGAGTTGGTGTCGCTGGGTTGGCTGATGCAGGCGGCCCAGGGCACCGGCGGCTGGAGTCTCCCCGCCCTGGGCGACGTGCTGGCGGTGGATTGGGGGGACCTCTTCAGCCAGGTGACGAACCTGGTGACGCTGCTGGCCATGCAGGTCATCACCATGCTGCTCTATCTCAGCGCCCTGGAACTGGAAGGCCGCCGGGACATCGACTTCAACCATGAGCTGAAGTGGACGGGCGTGGCCAACGCGGTGGTCGGCATGGGCGGCGGCATCGCCGGGGCGGTGAGCCTGGCCAGTTCCAACATGGTGCGGAACATGGGCGCGCCCCGCCGCCTGGCCGGGGCCTTGGTGGGCGTCGTCTGCCTGGTCGCGCTGGTGTTCGGGGACGTGTTCCGGCTCATTCCCAAGCTGGTGTTCGGCGCCATCCTCATCACGGCCGGCTTCGGACTGATGAAGCAGTGGCTGCTGGATGCCCGCGCCAAGCTGCCCTGGCAGGACTACTGCGTGATTCTCCTGATCATGCTGGTCATGTCGCTGGCCGGATTCATCCAGGGCGTGGGCGTGGGGGTCACCGCCGGCCTGATCCTGTTTGTCGTCAACTACAGCCGCATCGACGTCGTGAAACACTCCATGTCGGGCGGCGCTTACCGGAGCAACGTGGACCGGTCGGAGGAAGCGCACCTGGACCTGAGCGAGCACGGCGACCAGATCTATATCCTGCGGCTGCAGGGGTTCATCTTCTTCGGCACGGCGGTGCAGTTGGTCGACAAGGTGAACAAGCGGATGCGGCAGGCCGACGCGGAGCACCTGCGCTATCTGATCATGGACTTCCGCGCCGTGACGGGTTTGGACTCCTCGTCGGTCAACAGCTTCCTCAAACTGGTCCAGTACGCCGAGCAACTGGACTTCGATTTGGTCTTCACGGGGCTGACGGCCGCCCTGACCCAGCAGTTGACCCACGGCGGGCTGCAAGGGGCGCGGGTGCACCCCTTTTCCGACCTGCAGCGGGGGCTGCAGTGGTCGGAGGACCATCTGCTGATGCGCCACCGGCTGAGCCTGGTACCGAGCGGCAATGTGCCGCTGCTCGACAAGCTCACGGCGGTGCTGGGCGAGCCGAGCACGGCGGCGGAGATGGTGCCCTACCTGGAACGGCGCGAGTTGGACGAACACGAGGTGCTGATCCGTCAGGGCGATCCGTCGGACGATCTCTTTTTCATCGAATCGGGCCGCCTCCGTGTGGAGCTGGAAAGCCCCAGTCACGAGACCGTGCAACTGCGCACCCTGGGCGCCGGCACATTCGTGGGCGAAGTGGCGTTCTACCTGCGCGTCCCCCGTTCCGCCTCCGTGGTGGCCGACCAGCCCGCCGTGGTCTACCGGCTCACCGAGGCGTCCCTGGAGACCATGAAGCGCGACCAGCCCCAGTTGGCCTCGGCCCTGCACGCCTTCATGGCCGGTATGCTCGCCCAGCGCCTCGCCGATACCGACCGCCTGCTGCAGGAAATCATCGACTGACCGCGCGGAACAAAACAACAAACGGCCTCAACACAAAGGGCACCCTTCGCTTCGCTCGAGGGCAGGCTCCGACCCCAAAGGGGGCACAAAGAACCGCACACTCTTTTCACGGGATCGATGGTGTTCGCCATCAACACCGGCTCGTGGCCATTGCGGTCTCGATGGGGAGTGTGCCCCAGTGGGAATTCGGTCGATGCTCCCCGGCTTGCCAAATCCAAGTCCGAAAAATCCTCCTTCGTGGTCTTTGTGTTTCGGTGGTTTTGTTAGACGCTCCAAGTGCCGGTCTGGGCGTCCATTTCCCCGCTCCGGCGCCCGCGCCCGCCGCGTTGACAACGCCGCCGCACATGGTAGGGGAGGATTCGGAATTCGCCCGCCTACTCGAACCGCAGGAGTGCGCCATGGCCCAGCCGGTGCGGATGGGAGTGACATTGCCCGTGCCGCCGGACGCCCAGGCCACGTTGCGTCTCGCGGAATGGGCAGAGGTGGAGGGCTTCGACGCGGTCTGGTTCGCGGACACCGGCGAGCTGGATGCGCTCACGCTGGCGGCGGCGGTCGCCCTGCGCACGCAACGGGTGCGGATCGGCATTGCCGTGGTGCCGGTCTACACGCGCACGCCTGCCGTGCTGGCGGCCACCATAGCCACGCTCGCCCAATTGGCGCCCGGCCGCATCGTCTTGGGATTGGGCGCGTCCAGCCACCTGATGATCGAAGGCTGGCATGGATTGAAGCTGGAGAAGCCCCTGACGCGGGTGAAGGAAACCACACTGATCGTCCGCCAGGCGCTAAAGGGCGAGACGACGAGTTTCACGGGGACGACGGTGCGCAGCAATGGGTACCGGCTGGCCCAGCCGCCCAAGGCCCCCGTGCCCATCGTGCTGGCGGGGCTGCGGGCCAACATGCTGGAGATGGCGGCGGAAGTGGGCGACGGCGTGGCGATCAACCTCTTCCCGCAAAAGGCGCTGCCCAAGATCATGGAGCACATCCGCATCGGCGCCGCCCGCGCGGGCAAGCGCGTGGAAGACCTGGAGATCGTCTGCCGCCACCAGATTGTGGTCACTGGCAACCCGGCCCAGGCGCGGGAGACCCTCCGCAAGCGCTTCGCGCCCTACTTCGCCACGCCCGTCTATAACCGCTACCTGGCGTGGTGCGGCTACGAGGAGGCGGCACAAACCATCGACGCGGGGTGGAAGGCCAAGGACCGCGCCCAGACCGCCGGGGGGCTCTCGGACGAGATCATCGACCAGATCGCCATCGTCGGCTCGGCGGAGCACTGCCAGGCGCGGGTGCGCGAGTTGATCCGGGGCGGGGTCACCACCCCCATCGTCGCGTGCCCGTCCCCCGACCCCAAGGAATTCCAAGCCACCCACGATGCGTTCCGGCCAGCCAACTTCCCTCTGTGAGCGGCAAACCAAAGCAAACTGCGGAACCGCAGATTACGCAGATTGGAACGACAACACGGAACGTGACGAACCGAGTGGTGCCGCGATCCGAGTGCGCAGAAGTGTTCAATTGCGCGGACCTACATCGAGTGCATTGGGGCGGACCAATTGTTTCGTCTACTCCCATCAAGGCTTCGAATGTGTCTTGGTTGGCAGTAAATCTGTGTAATCTGCGAAATCTGCGGTTCGTAGTTTTTCCAATTCGCTGAACAGGGAGCAAGCATGGACTTGAAGATCAAGGGCAAGCTGGCACTGGTGACGGCGGCGACGAAGGGGTTGGGACGGGCGTGCGCGGAGGAGCTTTCCGCCGAGGGCTGCCGGCTGGCCCTGTGCGCCCGCACGGCGGCCGACGTGGAGCGCGTGGCCAAGGAGATCGCCGCCAAGAGCGGCAACGAAGTGCGGGGCTTCGTGGCCGACATGGCCAAGGGCGACGACATCAACCGGCTGCTGGACGAGGTGCGCAACGCGATGGGCGACCCGGACATCGCCGTGTGCAACGCGGGCGGGCCGCCGCCGGGCACCTTCGCCACCATCAAGGCCGATCAGTTTCCCGCGGCCTTCGAGCTCTCGGCCATGAGTTCGATCCGCCTCACCTATGGCCTGATGCCCGCGATGGTGAAGAAGGGGTGGGGCCGCATCGTCTACATCACGTCGGTCTCGGTGAAGCAGCCCATCCCCTTCATCCTGCTCTCCAACACGGCCCGCGCCGGGCTGGCGGGCTTCATGAAGACCGTGGCCCGCGAGGTGGCCACGACGGGCGTCACGCTCAACGCCGTGCTGCCGGGGTCCCACGATACCGATCGCGTGCGCAACACGGCCAAGACCCGCGCCCAGACCGAGGGCATCACCTATGAACAGGCGATGGTGCTGCAGGGCCAGACCAATCCCATGAAGCGCCTGGGCCGCCCGGAGGAACTGGCGGGCATGGTGGCGTTTCTCTGTTCCAACCGCGCCGGCTTCATCACGGGCGAGAACGTGTTGATCGACGGCGGCGCCTACGCGGGCACCATGTAGACTGCCCTGGCAGGAGCGGTGGGGCGGCCGTCCCGACCGCCCCTGCGCCCATTTCCGTGCACCCTTTGCATAGCACACTGCCGTGAATACCCCCTTGCCCCACGAGTTCCCGCGGTCCCCGCGCTACGTGCTGTTCGATTGCTACGGCACGCTCATCCGCTGGAACGAGGGGCTCGAGGAGACGTTCGCCGAGATACTGCGGGACAAGGGGGCGACGGTGCCGGCGGGCGCGTTCCGGGATGCCTTCAAGACGCATTCCTACGCGCTGATCCAGCAAGCCTACCGGCCCTACAAGGAAATCCTGCGGGAGAGCTTGCGCCTCGCCTTGGCCCAGTATCAGGTACCCTATTTCGAATCCGATGCGCGGCGGCTGCTGGAGGCGATCCCGCGCTTCCCGGCCCACCCGGAGGTGCACGACGCGCTGCGCCGCATTCGCACGGCCGTTCCGGTGGCGATGATCTCCAACTCCGACGACGATCTGCTGCCGGGCAGTCTGCGCCAGATCGGCGTC
>JBGPEV010000293.1:0-4895 GCA_041482995.1 bacterium
ATCGAGCACGACATGGACGTGGTATTCCGCTATTCGGACCGCATCGTGATGATGCACGAAGGCCGCATCCTGGCCGACGGCAAGCCCGACGAGATCCGCAACAACGAGGAAGTGGCGATGACCCTGATTGGGGGCAAGTTCACCCACTAGCGCGTGATGGGGAGCGAGCAGGCATGCTTGAGGTCAAGGGAATCCATACCTTTCGGGGCCCGGCCCACATTCTCAATGGGGTTTCCTTGTCGGTGCAGGCCGGGGAAGTGGTCTGCCTGGTGGGCCGCAATGGAGCCGGAAAAACCACGACCATCGAGAGCATCATCGGGCTGCTCCCCGTGCGTCAGGGCACCGTGCAGTTCCGGGACAAGGACATCACCGCGCTGCCCGCCTACCTGCGGGCGCGCGCGGGCTTGGGATTTGCCCCGGAGGATTCCGGTCTCTTCCCGGACCTCACGGTGGCGGAGAATCTGGAGTTCTGCAAACTGGTGGCCGCCTCGACAACGCGGCGGGAAACGGAAAAAACCATCGACGAGCGCATCCATTCGGTTTTTCCGGAAATCCGTGCGCTGCTGGGCCGCCAGGGCCTCCACCTGAGCGGCGGTCAGAAGAAGATGGTGGCCATCGGCCGGGCGATGGCACTTTCCCCCACGCTGCTGCTGCTGGACGAGGCATTCGAAGGGTTGGCGCCCGTCGTGGTGAACCGCTTCCGCGATGCCGTGATCAAGATCAAGGCCATGGGGATCTCCCTGCTGATCGCGGAATCCAATCTGGTCAATGCGGCCAACATCGCGGATCGGCTTTACGCCATCGACCGCGGAGAGATCATCTTCCACGGCAAGCCCGCGGAGGCGATGGCCAACGAGGAAGTGATGCGCACCCTGCGCGGATGACCCCGCCGTCCGCGCCCCGGGCGCGAAGTCGCCGTGCGCCGGAGGGGCCCGGCAGCGGCGTACGCCGGCACGGGCCGCCTCAGCCCGCCCTGCGGCGCATCTGTTCGAAGAGTTGTTCCCGCGCCTCGTATTCCCGGCGCGTATTCACGTCCCACAATGAGACCAGATAGGCGATCAGCGCGCGGATTTGGCCGTCCGTGAGCTTGCCCTTGAATGGGATCATCGGCGAGCCGGGAAACGGCGAGCCATCGCGAATGATCGAGAAGAGCTGAGCGCGGGTGTGCAGGTAGCAATGCCCGCGCGTGTCCAGGGCGGGGGCAATCCAGCCTTCCTGCTCGGGCGCGATGCTGCCATAAGGGCGCGCCGCATTCAGGCCCCGCCCTTCGCGCCCGTGGCAGACGACGCAGTGGGTCTCATAGGCCGCCGCGCCGCGGGCCACGTCGATGCGCTCGCAGCCCGCCAGCAACCCGACCGACAGAGCGCCGGCAATCAGCGCTGCACGGCCCAGGGCAGTACGGCCGGCACTCGCGGCGGAGGGGCGCCCGGGCTGGTGGACAGGCGGCGCACCCACGGGAATCCGATCAGCCCCGCGCAAGCTGGCGCACCCCCTCGGCCAGCAGGGTGTCGTCGGCATCCGCCGGGAATATGTAGCGCAGGCGCCCGTGGCCATCGAGCAGGAACAGGTATTGGGTGTGGGAGACCAGATAGGGGTCGAGATTGGGGGCTTCCTGCTTTTCCGCCCGCACCCGGAACAAATCCGCGGCCCGCCGCACGGCGTCGGCCGTCCCGGTCAGCCCGACGATGCGGCCATCGAAGTTTGCCAAGTAAGCCTTGAGGCGAGCCGGTGTATCGCGTTCCGGATCGATCGATACCAGAATGGACTGCATCCGCGTCCCCTGTTCCGCCAGCGTCCGCTGGAGGTGGGCCATCTTGGCGGTCGTGATGGGGCACAAATCGGGGCAGTAGGTGTATCCGAAGAAGAGCAGCACGACCTGCGAGCGGAAGTCGCGCAGGCGGGTCAGCCGCCCGTCCTGGTTCCGCAATGTGAAGTCGCCGCCTACATTGAGAAGGTGCGCGTCATAGTCGGCCAACGTGGGCGTGGCTGGCGCGGCACCGGCCGGATGGGCATGTGCCGGCGCCGGGCTCGTCTTGTGCGCCCAGGCCGGGCTCGCCGCCAGCAGGGAACCGAGCAGGAACACGCCCACGGCCCAGCCGGGCCTTGGGCTCCCCAATCGCTTCTGACGGAAATGGGGCTGGAAGGAGAGTAGGAGTCTGAAATTCATGAGGAATATCCTCCGCTGGTGCTCCGCGCCTTGCGCACGTTCCCAGTCCGCCGCCGCCCGGATTCCGCGCGGGACGGCGATCCCCGGGCAATGGAACACGCTGGGTGTTGTCACACTCGCTAAAGAGTATACATGAAAAATCGGTGGTGCCGGTACCGCTCACCGTGGCACCTGGCCCGGCGGGCAATGCAGGCGACGCCTGAGAGCAGCCAGCGGCACGGTACCGTCGGTGCAGTGCCGGACGCACGCCTGTGCCGAGCCGCCTTATTCCATTTCCAATTCGTTCCGTGAACATTCCGCGGGGTAGGGGCGCAGCATGCTGCGCCCCTACGGATGGCGTTTCTGAACCTTTGATGTAGTAACCGTATTATGCCCCTCGCACCCGCCGCACCCTGCCCGCCGTGGCAGTGCCCGTGTCGGCGTTGGACATGAGGGAGGGCTCGTCCAGCAGCAGTGATCGCAGGCGCACCCCGCGAGAGTTCGCGTCATCTCGCATCGGCGGCTCCGATTGCATTCCGGGCCTGAGCTTGAACCGTCGACGGCAATGTGTCACCATCGGACCGTCTGTGACACATTGAGGCCGCGATGAAAAAGATGAACATCCGGGAAGTGCGGGCCATCCTGGGCCGGGTCGACGAGGTGGTCGGAAAGGAAGGCGAAATCGTCCTGACCGTGCGCGGCAAACCCTTGGCCAGGATTGTTCCTTTCCAGAGCCGCCGCAGATTTCCTTCTCTTGCTTGGTTGCGCAAACAGATGAAACCGCTGAAGGTCGGGAGCGAAGTGCTGATCAGGGCCGAGCGGGATGAAGACTAGCCGGGCAGCGTTTGTCGGCACGAGCGCGCTGGCCAAGGCCTATCTGCAAGAGTCAGGCTCCGCCGCCGTCGAGCGCCATCTGAGCGAATACGAGTTCATTGCAATCAGCCGGCTTCACGTGCTGGAGTCCAGGTCGCTGTTGAATCGCCGAAGGCGTGCCAGGGAAATTGCCGCGGAGTACGCGACGAATGTTTGGCGTGCGTTCCAGGCACACATTTCCGAGGGGATCCTCGAGGTTGTTCCACTGGAGGACCGGCATGCGATCCAGGCCCTGGACCTGCTCGACTCATTTCGTGACGTGGGCTTGAAGACGCTCGACGCGATGCACTTAGCGGTCGTCCTCGATCACAAGGATCGAACCTTGGTGACAGCGGATCGCGTCATGGCCGATATCGGCAATAAGTTGGGAATCCAGGTCAGGCGATTCTGAATCGCGACGCAACATGCCGCGGTCTAACCGCCCGCCACCCGCCGCAACATGCCCGCCGTGGCGCCGCCCGTGTAGGCGTTGGACATGAGCGAGAGTTCGTCCAGCAGCAGCGGTTCCAGCAGGTTGCGTATCCCCTCGATCTTGGCCAGACGTTCTTCCGCCACGGCATCCACCTTCGACTTGACCGCATCCGCCGCGAGCGGCTGGGCCTTGCCGCTCTTCAGCAGCGCCTGGGGATCGATCAGGTTCAGGTACTGGGTATTGCGCGTGTCATCCAGGCTCAGGTGGGCCAGGTCGCCATGGCGCACGCCGAGGATCGGCCCGCGCTCGAAGGCCTCTGGCTCGTTGTGGACGATCACGAAGCCCTTATTGGTGCCTGAGATGCGCCCGTCCGTCAGCAGGAGGCACGTGTCCGCGAGCATGGGGTTGTACATGATGTCGTGGGATATGACGCACATCTCGGGCATGCCCACGGCCTTGATGCCCACGCCGCCGATGGTGACCATGATCATCAGCGCGTTGCGCTTGCGCATTTCCTCCACCAGCGCGTCCTTCCGCAGACCCCTGAGCCGCGCGATCTCCGGCTTGCCGGTGAGGCGCAGGTTGTAGGCCGCCATGGCCGCCAGAGACTCCGCCGACACGTCCGGATGGTTCACGAAGCTGGAGAAGAACTGCTTGCGCTGCCGGATGTGCGCGGTCGCTTCCTCCTCGCTCAGGTACATCAGGGCCATGAACACCTTGTCGTGAAACAAGGCGATCTTCTCCCGCTTGACCCCCGAGATCTTGATGACGGCGCTGTGGCCCAGGTTACCGACGATCTTCTGGATGCCACTGGTCGGGGTTTCCGGCGCGGTGATGTAGATCTGCTGACCCGTCGGCTCCTGGGTCACGGCCTTCGCGGCGGCCACCCGCTCCCGCCACGTGCCCGAGACCGTGACGGCGTCCAATTCCTGGTCCCCGACGATGCGCAACTGGTGCATGGTCTTCACCAGCGATGCCGCTCCCGAGTGGTGTCCGGCCCGCACCTGTTGGGCCAGTTCCCAGAAACTTCTCCCGTATTCCACTTTCAGATCGAACAGATCGGGAACGCCTTCGCCACGGATCGCCAACAGCGTGTCCAGGTTCCCGGCTTTCCCCAGGGCGTTCATCACGAAGGGCAGGTGCAGCGCCAAGTTGGTGGAGCCGCCCGTGGCGCTCCACACCTTGGTGCCCAGGGTGAGGTTCTCGCGCACGATCTGCGCGATGCCGATGCGCTTCCGGATCAGCGTGAACAAGCTGTGCACGGCCCGCCGCGCCATGTCCTCCGTATAGGGGCCGCTCAGCAGGTCAAATCCTTCCGGCACGAGGCCCAGGGCCGTCGCCGCGTTGCGGCTGCTGTTGGCCGTGCCGTTGAAGGCGCACATGCCTCCGCTGCCCCCCTGGTCGGGCAGCAGTTCGTGCTCCAGGTCCGCCATCTGCTGCTCGTTCAGCAGGTCGGGATGGAAC
>JBGPEV010000294.1:0-4888 GCA_041482995.1 bacterium
AGGAGGACCAGGGCAAAACCCATCGCTCGGATTCACATTCACGCAACGGTTCGTGACCCCCACGGTGTCATTGGTCCACACACCCGGCGCGGTGCCCAGGTCAAACGGCAAGAAACTGGCCCCGACGAAGTCGCCGGCACCCGACGGAAGATCGATCACATTAATGCGGTATGATGCGCCATCCACGGTGTAGGCACCGTCCACCGCAATGTATAGCGGGGTGGCAAAAGCGATTCCGTCGATCTGGCAGGTTTCTATAGCCGTCCCGATGCGAGTGGACGAACACCGCAGTTCGGTATAGTCAGCGTCGTTGAATACGTACAGGTCCACGTCGTCGGTGAGGTCGCTGAGGGAGATCAGCACGTCTTCGCTGACGGTCAGCGTGTAGAAGCTGTCCTTTGTACCGGTAGTGAAGATACCCAACTGATCGTCCTTGCCGACCTTGCTGCCGGGGCGGGAGAAGGGTGGGGTGCCTAGTGCGACGGGAACGTCTTTGCTGCCCTCCGGCACGGGCTTGACTTGCACGCTGAGGCGAAATTTCGCGCCCAAGTCGGTCTTGAAACCGTCCACGCCGATGAAGAAGTTGGCGACGTCGGTGGCCGCCACCGTACGCAGCGATTCGGTCGTCGTCCCGGTTTGAATGCCGGTCTCGCCAGCGGCGGCGAAGTTGGAATCGGTCTGGAATAGATGCATGTCGGCGTCGTCGCCCAGGTTGGCGAGCGTCACCAGATATTCCACGCCGGGCGTGATCCCGCTCACGAGGTAGTAGCTGTCGGTGGAGTCCCCCAGGCCCAGGTTGCCACCCGTGGCGACCTCGCCGTCCCACTTCACCACCCCGGTGCTCTGCACGTTGCCGATGCTCAGCGGCGCACTGCGCAGGCCCTCCGCTTTCTTGAAATCGAGGAGTTCGGCGACCTTCTCGGCGACCTTGCTGCTGCTGCCGCCCGCGCCGCTGGAGCCTCCGCAACCGGCCAGGGCGAGCGCCACAAGCATGAACAGGGGCAGATGGCGTGAGCATGGCGCGCGTCGCATGGGGTCCTCCCCGCTTCAAGACGGAACACCGCCGGAACACAGCGCAGGCAACAGGCAGCCGGCCCCGGGTGGCAGGGCCAGCGCTGCATCCATGTTGTGGTTGCCCCAATTCCTACGCCCAACGGTTGGGAAAAGTCCAGATCGGGGAAGCCGCCCCGGGGGCTGGAAAAGCGAAGCCCGATCAAGCCCTTTCCGGCCCGGCGGTGGCGGTGGCGGCGGAGGCCGGTGGCATGCTATACCCCACGCGACCGGAACGCCCCTTGCGGCGGCAGAGCGTGGCGCAGCCGCCCGGTATCCCTTGGCCCCGGAGGACTTGATGCTCGGCGCACTGCTCCGGGAAGAGCACTCCCCCGCGCTGGCGACCGACCAGTATCAGCTCACCATGGCGCTGGGGTACTGGAAGAACGGCCTGGCCGAGCGCCCCGCCGTATTCGAGATGTTCTTCCGCAAGAACCCCTTCGGCGGCGGCTACGTCGTGATGGCGGGGCTGGCCACGCTGATCGGCCTGCTGCAGGCGTTCCGCTTCACCCGCAGCGACCTGGACTACCTGGCGAGCCTGAAGGACCGCGCCGGACTGCAATTGTTCGAGGACGGTTTCTTGCGCTATCTGGAAGCGCTGCGCTTCGCGTGCAGCGTGGCCGCCGTGTCGGAGGGCACGCCCGTGTTTCCCGTGGAGCCGCTGGTGCGCGTGCAGGGGCCGATCCTGCAGGCCCAGTTGCTGGAAACCCTGCTCCTCAACACGCTCAATTTCCAGAGCCTGGTGGCCACCAAGGCCGCGCGGGTGTGTCACGAGGCCAAGGGCGATCCCGTGATCGACTTCGGCCTGCGCCGCGCCCAGGGGATCGACGGCGGACTTTCCGCCAGCCGCGCCTGCTTCGTGGGCGGCTGCACGGGCACGTCCAACGTGCTGGCCGGCAAGCTGCTGGGCATCCCCGTCTATGGCACCCACGCCCACAGTTGGGTAATGGCCTTCGGCAACGAGCTGCAGGCCTTCGAAGCCTATGCCGACGCCCTGCCCAACAACTGCGTGTTCCTGGTGGATACCTACGGCACGCTCAACGGCATCAAGAACGCCATCACGGTGGCGAAGCGCCTCAAGGCCGAGGGCCACCCGTTCCTCGGCATCCGGCTGGACAGCGGCGACCTGGCCTATTTCTCCATCCAGGCGCGCCGCCTGCTCGACGCGGCGGGCTTCCCCGATGCCGCGATCCTGGCCAGCAACGAGCTGGACGAGTACGTCGTGCGCTCCCTGAAGGACCAGGGCGCGCGCATCGGCGTGTGGGGCGTGGGCACCAAGCTGGTGACGGCCTACGACGATCCCGCGCTCTCCGGCGTCTACAAGCTCACCGCCATCCGCGCCGCCGCTCCCGCGGGGGGTGCCCCGGCCGCGACGGACGGCGCATGGCAATACAAGCTCAAGCTCTCCGAGCAGCGCGGCAAGATCAGCGTGCCGGGCATCCACCAAGTCTACCGCTACCTGGACGACAACGGCCGCTTCGCCGCCGACGCGATCGTGGACGCCCAGGAGGGCGACGGGGCGGTGGAGTACATCGTGGACCCCCACGACGACACCAAGGTGAAGCGCCTGGGCCGCTACACCCGGCGGGAACCGCTGCTCGTGCCCGTGTTCGATGACGGCCGCCTGGTCTACGCCGCCCCCACCCTGACCGAGATTCAGCGGCGCACTCGCGAGCAGTTGGCCCGGCTGGACGACAGCCACCAGCGCCTGGAGTTCCCCCACCTCTATCCCGTCGGCCTCAGCCCCCACCTGGCCCGCCTGCGTGACGACATGATCCGCAAGGAGCGCGCGCTGCTGGCGGGGAATCACGGGGGAACGGGGTAGATTGAAACCTGGCCGGCGAAATCTTGCCTCCGCCAAGCGCGTGTGGAAAAGTAGTGATTATCACTACTTTGGAGGTGTACATGGAGAAGAGGGTGTCCGCTGCGGAGGCCAACCGCCATTTTACCCATCTTCTCAAAGGCGTGCAGTCGGGCGCGACTTTCGTCATCACCAGCCACCGCAAGGCCGTTGCCAAGCTGATCCCGATTGCGGAGGACGACGCCCGGAAGGACCGGGCCTGGCGGCACCTTCTTGCCCGGCTTGAGTCCCAGCCTGCGATTCGCGTCGGCCGGTGGACGAGGGATGAGTTGTACGAGGACTCGCCGTGAGGGTGGCGTTCGACACCAGCATCCTCGTCTACGCAGAAACGGTCGATGACAAGGTAAGACATCGGGCTTCGCTCGATTTGCTTCGCCGGATCCGGCGCCATTCGATTGTTGTCCCCGTGCAGGTGCTTGGAGAATTGTTCCGCGTTCTCACACGGAAAGGTAAGTGCCCACCCGCCCGGGCCAGGTCCATCGTCGCCAAGTGGCAGAGCGCGACGACCCAAATTGGCACCTCGCCCGAGACACTTGAATCCGCTTGTGACTTGGCGGTGCAACATCGATTGGACATTTGGGATGCCGTGATCTTGGCTGCGGCCTCGGAAGCGAAGTGCCGTCTGCTGCTGTCCGAGGACTTCCAGGACGGATACACGTGGGGCGGAGTCACCGTGGTGAATCCGTTTGCTTCCACTCCCCACGAGCTGCTGGCGGATTTGCTGGAGACTCCGGCACCCAGCTAAGGCAATTGAGTGCTCTCTCGTCATCTGCGCAATCTATGGTTCGAATCGCCGTTTGGCGGCCTGAGCACAATATGCGCAACGTGCAGATGGTGGGGGCGGCCTTCGATCAGCCGCCCCTGGACGGGATGGGCAACCGGCTTCACACGGTCCCGTCCCCCTGACCTGCCGCCGTTCACGCGGCTGCGATACGACCCAACCGACCCCCATGGACCTGGAAGCCCGCATTCGAGGCACGCGCTGGGGATATATCGCGGAGGAGTTCTTCACGAACGCCGCGCATTTTCCCTTGGCCAACATCTTCCTGGAGATGTTGATCGAGGGGCCTTTCGCCTACGTGAAGCAACCCGATCCCTACGTCATCGTTTTTGCCGCCGCCGTGCAGGCCTGGCTGATCGGCCGCTGGCGCCATGACGGCCGGCCGCTGCCCCTGCCGGGCAATTTGTTGGGTCCCGCGGTGTACACCGCGATCGAGTGGCCCATCGAAGGACAGGCTTTTTTCCAGGCGTCGCATCACGTCGCCTATTGGGGATTCGCCCTGGCCATCGGCGTGGTGCAGATGACCCGCCAGCGCTTGGGCGGCAAGGGGGTGGGTTCCCTGATCATCGTGGAACACGTCATCCGCACCAGCATTCTGCTGGCGATGTACCGCATCTTCGAAGGGCTGACCGATCCCGACTACGCCACCCTGGCCGCGTTCATGACGGACCGCAGCCACGTGTTCGTCGTCATCGTGATTCCCCTGGTGGGCCTGCTGCTGGGCGTGTCCAACCTGAACGCCGAACGCTACCTGTCCCTGCTGCGCGGCACCGCCGCCCAGTTGCGCGGGTACTCGGAGTGGTTTCTCGGGCGCCAATTGCTGTCCGAGGCCGTGCAGAGCCCCGGCGCGCTGGGTCTGCAGCGCCGCGAGCGCGCGGTGCTGTTCGCGGACATCCGCGGCTTCACCCGCTGGAGCGAGACGCATGCGCCGGAGGAGGTGGTCGCGATGTTGAACAGCTACTTCACCGCGGCCGAGCGGGCATTGAACCAGCACCGGGCGATCAAGATCCAGATGATCGGGGACGAGGTGCTATCGGTGCTGCCGGACGCCGGGGCGGGTCTGGCCGCCGCCCTCACCCTGCGGGCCGCCGTGGGCCCCGTGCTGGCCGGGAACGGACTGGCCGCCGGCATCGGGCTGCACGCGGGTCCGCTCGTGGAAGGAATGATGGGCGGCACGGACATCAAGACCTACAACG
>JBGPEV010000295.1:0-4867 GCA_041482995.1 bacterium
AACACCGGCAGGCGATTGCCCAGGGGGAACACGCCGGGCGGCAGGTCGATCACGTCGAAGGTGGCGAGCACCCAGCACACCAGCAGCCCGAGGGTTAGCCCCGAGGCCGTGCCCAGCGTGCCGATCCAGACGCCTTGCATGAAGAAGATGCGCCGGATCAGGCCCTCGGAGGCGCCGAGGGACTTCAGCACGCCGATCCCCTTGCGCTTCTCCAGCACCAGCATCACCAGGGAGCTGATGATGTTGAAGAAGGAGACCACCAGGATCAGCGTCAAGATCACGAACAGGCCCAGCTTTTCCAGCCGCATCACCTGGAAGATGTTGCGGTTCTCGTCGGCCCAGGTCAGCACGCGCACGCCGGGCAAGGCCTGCTGCCACCAGGCATCGTCGATCTCCTGGGCATCGGCCACCCGCACGGCAAGGCCGGAGAGCGTGGAGATGCGGAACAACTGCTCCGCGGTGCGCTGGTCGACGAAGGCCATCACGTCGTCCGTGCCGCCCAGGCCGGTCTCGAACAGGCCGATCAGCTTCAGGCTCTTCATCAGCGGCACCGGGCCGATGGGCGTTTGCCGCTGCACCGTGGAGATCGCCTGCAACTCGTCGCCGACGATCAATCCCAGCGCCCGGGCCGCGGGCGCGCCCAGGATGATCCCGGCGCGTTCGCCCTGGGCGGCGTTACCGGGCAACCGCGCGAGCAGCGCCGCCCCGTTGAGCCGCGCCTGCTCAGGCGAGGCGAGCGGGTCGGATCGGATGAAGCGCGCCACCTCGCTCACCTGCGGTTCGAGCGTGGGGTCGACGCCCCGCAGCAACACGGCGCGGAATTGCCCGGCCAGGCTGAGAAACACCTGCCGGGCAAAGTAAGGCGCGACGGCCTCCACGCCGGGCAGCGTCTTCACCTGGGCCGCCAGGGCCGCCTGGGTGGCCTCGTCCCACGCGCCTTCCATGGGGAGGATGCGCATGTGCGGCGTGGCGCCGGTCACGGCCAGGAACAGGTTGGCGCGGAAGCCGTTCATCACCGAGATGGTGACGATCAGCGCCGTGACGCCCAGCATCACCCCCACCCCGGAGATCCAGGTGATCGCCGAGATGGAGCGATCCTGCCGCCGCGACAGCAGAAAGCGCAGACCGATGAACGAGGAAAGTCGCATGGGGCTCCAAGGCCGGCAGGGGTGGACTTCCGCCACCGTAACACGGCGGCGAAGCGGGACCAACGAGCCGGAGACTGAAGGAGACGAGGATGTTCCTTTCGGGCGGAGGGTTGCCCCCATCGGCCGTGCGGGGCGTCCTGCCTGCCCCCTCCATTGTTGGGGTGCACCCATTTCGGTATATGTAGTCTAGTTGCACCACGTAGCGCAGATGGAGCACAATGACGGGTGGCCTGAACTTCATAAGCGGCAGCGCTGTCGCTCGTGGAAGCCGCGCCCTTACGAGGAGGCGTATGAACGCACTTCAACGCGTCAAACCCTATGAGGCGAAGAAGGCGCTGACGACGCTGCTGAACAAGGTGGCCTACGGCAACAAGCCGGTGATCCTGGAAAGCCGCGGACACGACCTGGCCGCGCTGATTTCCATGGAACACTTCCACACCCTTCTGGAAACCCTCGCCCGCAAGGAGGACGAGGAGGACTGGCAGGAGATGGAGGCCGCCCTGGCGGAAGCGCCGGGCCGGCGCATCGCCTGGGAGCAACTGAGGGATGAACTCAACCTATCGGATCGAGTTCACGCCAAGGGCGGAACGGCAATTCCGCAAGCTCGAGCGAAGCGTGCAGCAGCGCCTCCGGCCGGCCATCGACGCCCTCGCAAGTGACGCGAGGCCCCCGCAGTCCAAGCGGCTGCGGGGGCGTCCAGGCTTTCGGCTGCGTGCCGGAAGCTTTCGCGTCCTGTATATGATCGACGACGAGGCGCGGCGGGTCACCATCACCGCGGTGGGTCCGCGGAAGGATGTCTACCGGCTTCTGCCGGAGCAGTAACCGCCGCGCGCCGCAATACAAGCATTGTCGGAAGGGCGCGGCCGGATGAGGTGCGCTGGCTGAGCTTGGCCGTTTGAGAATCCGCCGGTCATTGGGTACAATCCGGCGCATGGGACGTGGCCCGTGTCGCGCCCGCCGTCCGGGGCGGAGGATCCCTGGCCCAAGCCCTGTCACTCAATCGCCTTTCTGGACTCGGCCATGAACCTGATCGGTCACTTGGCTTGCGCGGGCGAAGCCCCGGCCGCGGTGCGCGTGGGCGCGCTGCTGCCGGACCTGCTCTCGCTCTACCGGCGCAAGGCGCGGCCCCAGCCGCTGGTGACCCATTGGAGCGAGCACGGCGCCGCGCTGCCGGGGGCGGAGCAGGTGCTGGCGGGGATCGACTTTCATCACCACGTGGACCGGCTGTTTCACCGCGCCCCGCTGTTCGAGCAGACCACCCAGGCCGTGCAAGCGGCCCTGCGGGCGGCCAGCAGCACGCCGGGCCTGAAGCGGTTTCTGCCCGGCCACGTGCTCACCGAACTCTACCTGGACCATCTGCTGCTGGAGGAAACCCCGGCCTGGGAAGCGGTGTTCTACGGCGCCCTGGAAAGCGAGCGCAGCGCGCTGCTGGTGCCATTCGTCGCCGCGCATCCGCTCGTGCAGGGCCGGATGTTCTCGGACTTCCTGGAGCGCCTGATCGGCGGGCGGTTCGTGGCGGACTACCGCCATGTGGAAGGCATTCTGGACCGGATGGACCGCATTCTCCTGCGCTTCGGGCAGCGCTCGCTGGAGCCCGCGGAGCAGCAGGCCGTGGCGGACGTGTTCGTGGAGCGGGCGGGCCGGGTGCGCGGTCAATTGGCCGAGTTCATCCGCATCGCCCGCGGCGGCTACACGGCCCACACGATCTGGCTGGAACCGGCCGCCTGAGGCGGGGCCGGAGGCTTTATGTCGAGGGACAAAAAAAATTAGCCACAGATGAACACAGATGGATTCTTGTGAAGTGCCCACGCTTCGTAGGCTGTTCGCATAGGAGAAACATGGGACATCTCTCAAAGCGGTTTCTCAAGGAGGCTGACCAACCAAGCGTGCGGAATGTTGCACCCGCGCCAACCCGGTGTGCAATCTGATGTGGTTTTTTACCTGTGTTCATCTGTGTGTATCTGTGGCTGAAGTTGTGTGGATGTGTTTTGAACCGTTGGGGCGAGGCGCCCTTGCACCCTGAAAATCGCGGCCTGTGACGTCATGACGACAGCCAAACCCGCGCCCCGCACCCTGGGGGAGTTGAAGGCCTCCGGCTATCAGCCGCTCACCATCCGCGAGGAGTTGCGCAAGAACGTGATTGCGCGGCTGCAGGCGGCCCAGCCGCTCTTCCCCGGCATCGTGGGCTACGAGGACTCGGTGGTGCCCAAGATCGAGAACGCGATTCTGGCCGGGCACGACATGATCCTGCTGGGCGAACGGGGCCAGGGCAAGACGCGCATCATCCGCGCGCTGGTGGAGCTGCTGGACGAGTATCTGCCCATCGTGCGGGGCAGCGAGGTGAACGACAGCCCGTTCGCCCCCATCAGCCGGGCGGCGCGGGACCTGCTGGCCGAGCACGGGGACGCGACGGAGATCGACTGGGTGCACCGCTCCCTGCGCTACGGGGAGAAGTTGGCGACTCCGGACACGACCGCGGCGGAGCTGATCGGCGAGATCGACCCGATCAAGGTCGCCGAGGGCCGCTACTTGAGCGACGAGTTGACCATTCACTACGGCCTGATCCCCCGCAGCAACCGGGGCATCTTCGCCATCAACGAGCTGCCCGACCTGGCGGAAAAGGTGCAGGTGAGCCTGTTCAACATCCTGGAAGAGCGGGATGTGCAGATCAAGGGCTACAAGATCCGCCTGCCCCTGGATGTGCTGGTGGTGGCCACGGCCAATCCGGAGGACTACACCAGCCGGGGGCGCATCATCACGCCCCTGAAGGACCGCTACTCGGCCCACATCCGCACGCACTATCCCAAGGAGCGGCAGAAGGAAGTGGCGATCATCGACCAGGAGGCCCACCGCTTCACGCGGCGGGAGCGCTCGGTGATCGTGCCGGAGTTCATGAAGGACATCGTCGCCGAGGTGACCTTCCAGGCGCGCGGCGCGCCGGAGGTGAGCCAGGTGTCGGGCGTCTCCGTGCGCATGTCCATCAACAACCTGGAAAGCCTGATCAGCAACGCGGAGAAGCGCGCCATCCGCAATCGCGAAACGGAGATCGTGCCCCGCATCTCCGACCTGATGGCGATCTTCGCCACCACCGACGGCAAGCTGGAACTGGAATACGGCGGCCAGGAAAAGACCCAGGAGCAGGTGATCGAAAAGCTGATCCAGAAGGCGGTGCTGGCGGTCTTCAGCGAACGGGTGAAGATGGAAGAGTTGGACTTGCTGGTCTCGTGCTTCCAGGAGGGCTGGTGGGTGGAGGTCTCCGACGATCTGCCCGCCCAACGGTACGTGGCGATCCTCTCCACGGTGAAGGGCATGAAGCAGGGCGTCGGGCGGCTGAACGTGGGCGAGTCCCCGGGAGAAATGGCCTCGGCCATCGAGTTGATCCTGGAAGGGCTGCACCTGAGCAACAAGCTCAACAAGGACGTTGTGGATGGCAAGGTGATCTACAATGAAGCGCACAAGGTACAGCCGGTGGGACGGAACCCGGAAATGGTTTGAGCTGGAAGATGAGGACCTGTCCGCCCGGCTGTTCGAGGAACTCAGCAACTACATGAACTGGAGTCTCTCGGCGCAAGAGGCCATGGAATGGCTGATGCGCCAGGGTCTCAAGCTGCCCGAGTTCGACCTGCGCATCATGGGCACGGACGAACTGCTGCAGGAACTGCGGCACCACCGCCAGAACGCCTTCCAGAAGTACAATCTTAACAACGCATTGGACGGTA
>JBGPEV010000296.1:0-4849 GCA_041482995.1 bacterium
AACCAGTATGCGCTGAGCACTTCCTACAAGGCCACCACCTCGGTGGCGAACATCGCCGAGCGCGCGGTCGCGTACGGCATTCCCGGCCAGACTATCGACGGCAACGACGCGGGCGAGGTGTACCGGGTGGTGGGCGAGGCCATCGCGCGCGCCCGCGCGGGCCAGGGCCCGAGCCTAGTGGAAGCGCTCACCTGGCGCTGGGGCCAGCACAGCATGCGCACGGCGGTGCGCGATCCGCGCACGCAGGAGGAGATGGAGCGCTGGATCGCGCGCGACCCGATCAAGCTCCTGGAGCAGCGCATGCTCAGGGAGAAGTCGCTCCCGGGCCCGCGCATCCAGGTGATCCAGGAGACCGTGCAGGCCGAGCTGGACCAGGCGGTGCAGTTCGCGAAGGACAGCCCCGAGGCGGGTGTGGACGCCATGCTCGCGGCCGTGTACGCGCCCCACAAGAAGCACGTGGAGCCGCGGGACAAGGGCACGCGCCAGATCACCTTCAACGAGGCGATCTGCGAGGCGATGCGCCAGGAGATGGAACGCGATCCCACCGTGTTTCTGATGGGCGAGGATGTGGGCCTGACCGGTGGAATCTTCGGCTGCAGCAAGGGGCTGATCGATCGTTTCGGGGCCGCGCGCGTGCGCGATACGCCGATCAGCGAGGCCACCTTCTGCGGCGCGGGCGTCGGCGCGGCGATCGCCGGGATGCGCCCGATCGTCGAGGTGCAGATCTTCGATTTCGTCACGCTGATGATGGACATGATCGTCAACCAGGCCGCCAAGTTCCGCTACATGCTGGGCGGCAAGGACACGGTGCCGGTCGTGATCCGCGGGCCGCAGGGCGGGGGCGTCCGGCTGGCCGCGCAGCACAGCCAGAGCCTGGAAGCGTGGTTCACGCACGTGCCGGGGCTGGTCGTGGTCGCGCCCTCCACGCCCTTCGACGCCAAGGGCCTGCTCATCGCGGCGATCCAGGACGACAACCCCGTCGTGTTCCTCGAGCACAAGATCCTCTACCTGGGCTCGACCGGGTCCGTGCCCGAGGCGCACTACGCGATTCCGATCGGCAAGGCCGATGTGAAGCGCGAGGGCACGGACGTCACCGTAGTCGCCACCCAGATGATGGTTTCGCGCGCCCTGGGCGCCGCGGGCGTGCTCGAGAAGGAAGGGATCAGCGTCGAGGTCATCGATCCACGCACCCTCCGCCCGCTGGACGCGGAGACGATCCTCGGCTCGGTGCGCAAGACGCATCGCCTGGTGATCGCCCACGAGGGCTGGAAGCATGGTGGATTCGGCGCGGAACTCTCGGCGCTGGCGATGGAGCAGGCCTTCGACGACCTGGATGCGCCGGTCGGGCGCGTGGCCGCGCTCGACGTGCCCATGCCCTACAACGACAACCTGGAGCGCGCCGTCATTCCCTCCCAGGAGCGCATCATCGAAGGCATCCGCTCGGTGCTCCAGTAGGCGCTGGCCGGCCGACACGTTGCATGGTCCAAAGTAAATGGGTGAAGGAGGTTCCTAGATTCGACTGTTCTGTCACTCCTTAGCAGGCTAGGGAAAAACAACTTAACCGCAGATTACGCAGATTGATTTTCGATCCGAACGGTTGAGCGCCGATTTCTTTGCACGTTGCCGCCACAGCGCGGACGGCATTTCCATCTTCCGCTGGGCCCCCGCCTGGGGAGCGAATTCGCTAGAAATCTCATCCTGTGAAATCCACTGCGCGGACGCCGTGTAGACGGACACGGAGGTCTGAAAAAAATCCGCGTAATCCGCGGTTTCGCCGTTGTTGGCCCTGCAACTTGGGGTTTTGCCGTATCCTGCGGTGGCTCCGGCGGCTAGCGCTCGCCAGGGATGTCGTGGAACTTGAACGGGTGCTTGGGCTCGCGCCCGGCGCTGGCCTGCTCGTCCAGCAGCTTGGCGCGCAGACTCGGCGGAGCGGGCGGGAGCGCCGGGGCCTCGGCGCCGCCCTGCAGAGCCATGCGATCGCCGGAATGTCCGCCGATCATCCCAGAGAGCAGGGCCACGGCATTCACCAGCTCACGGGCCTGTTCGGTCAATTGCAGGCTGGAACTGGCGGTCGTTTCCGCATTGGACGCGACCCGTTGGGTCACCTGGTCGATCTGCGAGACGGAACGGTTGATTTGCTCCACGCCCAGGGATTGCTCGCGGCTCGCGGAGTTGACCTGGCTCACCAATTGGCCGACCTGCTCGATGGTCTTGTTCACCTCGGCCAGAATCCGGCTCACTTCCTCCGAGGCGTGCACGCCGGTTGCCGCCTTGCCCTGGGATTCCGCGATCAGGGCGGTGGTGTCGCGGGCCGCCGTGGCGCTGCGCTGGGCCAGGTTGCGCACTTCCTCGGCCACCACCGCGAAGCCCCGGCCCGCCTCGCCGGCGCGCGCCGCTTCCACCGCCGCGTTGAGCGCCAGCAAGTTGGTCTGGAATGCGATCTCGTCGATGGTCTTCACGATCTTGGCGGTCTGGTCGGAGGCTCGCTTAATCTCGCCGATCGCCTGCTGCAGGTTCTTCATGGCGTTGCCCACTTGGTCGGCCAGGCCCAGGGCGCCGGCCGCGAGTTTGTCCGCCTGGCTGGCGTGTTCCGCATTGGCCCGCGTCATGCTCGCCATCTCCTCCAGCGCCGAGGAGGTCTCCTCCAGATTCGCGGCCTGCTCGGTGGCCCCTTCCGCCAGGGATTGACTGGAGGCCGACGCTTCCGTGGAGGCTTGGGCCGTCACCCGGGCCGTGGTGCTGAGCCTGGCGATCACTTCGCGAATGGGCTTGATGATGGAATCGGAGATCCGCCAGCCCAGCACCACCAGCAGCACCGCCAAGCCGGCGCCGATGGCGAAGAAGATCAGCAGCAGCGCGCGCAGGGTCGACATCACTTCGCCGCCCTGCCGATCCGTTTGATGCACCTTGTCCTCGATGCGGCGGGTGGTCTCGCTCACCCGCGCCAATTGCAGCGCGACCAGCCCCTCCAGATTCGCCCGCAACTGGTTGAACAGCGTCAGCGCCGAGCCAAAGCTGATGCGGCGGGCGAAGACCTGCTCGTGCGGATCCGCCATGTTCGCGATCACCTTGTTGGACTGCGTCTGCCACTCGGTGAAGATCTGCTGAAATTCCTGGTACTTGCTGGCCGCGTTGCCCCGGAATTCCGAGGCCGCTTCCGTCATCAGCCGCCGGGCCTCTTGCACCGCCTTGTCGTGCTCCAGGCTGGCCTGCTTCAGTTCGTCGGGCTCAGCCGCCGACAAGGCCTGCATTTCGATAATCCTCGCGCTACGGATGGCGGACTCGGCCTGCAGCACCTTGCGCACGCTGGCCTGCAGCGCGTTCGACTCGGTCACGTCCTGCTGGGCCAGCGGCAGCACCAGGTTCTTGATGATCGACGACGTTTCATCGGAGACTCGGTTCAGGGCGAACCAGGTGAGGCCCACGTAGCCGATGACCCCGATCAGGGGAATGGTCGTCAGCAGAACGAACTTCGTCTTGATTTTCATGGTTCATTCCATTTTTCGCGCGGCGGGACCGCATCCAAGGGCGTTCACGCGCGCTGCATTGGGCTCATCCTGAGGTCCGGGCGGCCGCCTGCCGGGCACCCCGTGCGCCGGGGCACGGCGCGCGCACCCTAGTGGTTCGTCACGTCTCGTTTTTTGGATCAGTCGAAGCAGCGAGCCGACACGTTACCTCTCCCCCCGGCCCCCTCCCCCTAGGGGGAGGGGGTGTAGCGAAGCGACGGGGGAGAGGGTGCGCGCGGGGCATCCCGGTGGCGAATGATCCGAAAATTGAACCGTGCCTCATCACTAGAGCCGGTCCACGGCCACTCCCCAGGTGATGGCACCGATCACCTTGCCGCCCTTGGCGATCAGGGGCAGCGAGATCTGTTGAATGGTCGCATTGGCCGACTTGTCGAATTTTTCCTTGCCCACGTCCACCCCGCCCTTGCCGCCATTGAACGATCCCGTCCACTTTTCCTCATCGCCCTGCCAGTAGTCGCTGGTCAGGTTGTTCTCGCCCACCACGCCGCCCTGGTCGTCCATCACGAACGCCTCCAGAATCGCGGAGTGCTTCGCAGCGACCTTCTTGACTTCCCCGGCGCAGACGTTGTTCAGCTTTTCCTGCTGAATGGGCATCATCGATTCGGCCTTCATCCACAGATCGTCGATCCTCTTGATCTCCTCCATCGGCATCTTCTTCGCGTTCTGCGCCAACGTCTCCCGGATGAACACCGCATTGGTGGATTGGGGCAACAGGGATTTGATGGCAAAGGCCTTGGCCTTGGCCGAAAGCCCCTGCCGGGAATTGATTTCCTTCTGGATGGCCTGCAGCACCTTCTTGGTTGCGGCGTCCTGGGCGGACACCGGTTGAACCAATCCGAACGCCGCGAGCGCCACCGCCGCCAGCACGCCTGCCAACACCTTGCCCATACCGCCTCCTCTTCGATTTCGAATGTTTACGGCCCCCGTCACGCCGCGCCTTCCCGCCGCGGCGGACGGCCGCGGGGCAATGGGCACCGGCATTGGAGATGCGACGAGCCTGCGGAAGTGCGGGACCCTTGCGACTGAATTGGCCGCCTCCGGCAGGACTCGTGAGATAGATGAACGCCGTCATACTCGCGAAAATTTCATTGGGGCACAACCATATAATCGGCCGGCCTGGGGCACGATTCCTTCCCTAATCCGGTGGTTCCCCGTGCCATGGACAGACGGCTCATCACGCACTAGCCCGGATATTTCACCAGTTGCGCCGAAGCAGCAAGGTGCGGCAGCGGATGTGGATTAAGCGAGGGTTGGGGCCGCCGCAGGGGTGATTCCCCGTGCCGCGGGCAGACCTCCCCCTTACCCCCATTGTTTTTCCGGTG
>JBGPEV010000297.1:0-4844 GCA_041482995.1 bacterium
GGAACGCATTGTGGTGGGCGGGCAGTTCCTGTGACACCGCCGCGCCGGGCTCCAACCGGAAGTCCACCATGGTGATGGGCACATGGTTCTCGGTTTGCGCCGTGACGCCGCCCGACGCGCCCGAGTACACGCGCAACGCCGCGCCGGGTTCGCGCCGCACGGGCAGAGCTTCCGCCCGCAAGTCCTGGTAGCGCGGTGCGGTCAGCTTAAGGGACGCGGGCAGGTTCACCCAGAGCTGGAGCGAGTGCACGAGCGGCGTCGCGGGCTCTTCACAATGGACGATGCCGCGCCCGGCGGTCATCCACTGGGCGTCGCCCGGCTTGAGCAGCCCGGCGCCGCCGTGGTTGTCCGAGTGCCGCAGCTCACCCTCCAGGACGAGCGTGACGGTCTCGATGCCGCGGTGGGGATGGTCACCGAACGTGCCGGGGGTGAACCAGTCCTCGGCCATCATCAGGAACGGGTCGTACTCCGGCCAATGGCCCGGCTCCAGAACGAGCCGCACGCGGTGCTCCCGCCCATGCCCCGCCTGGATTCGGGGTTCGTCGATGCGGGTGACCGTGCGCCGCAGAATCCTCTCCATACCGCGCCTAGAGTCCGAACCAGAGGCGATCCAGGGCGTAGGCGCCCGCCCCGGCGAAGAACAGGGCGACCACGCCGCCCAGGATCATCAAGTCGAACTCCCAGCCGGCCTGGTCGCGGGGCGCGAAGGGCACCTTGCGCGTGCGCGCCTTGAGGTTGATCGCGCCGAGCATGATGATGCCCAGCCCGAGGGCGGCCAGTTGGGTGAGGAATCCCGTCACCAGGGCGATTCCGCCCAGCGGCTCGCAGATGCTGAGCAGCCGCAGGACGTTCAGCAACCACGCGGGCAGCTTGTCGTTGGCCTGCATCTTCCACATGGCGCGCTTTTGCGAGCCGTGCACGAGGAAGATCGCGCCGACGACCAGCCGCAGCGCCAGCAGACCCAGGTTCGTCCCTTGATGCAATGACGTGAAGATGTTCATGCCGATCCTCCCGTGAATCACGCTTCCGACCGCGGCAACTGCCGCGGCGCCTGACTCTAGTGCCGGGACTAGCAGTCCACAATAGGTTCGACCCTGTGAGCCGGTATCCCATTTGTATCCAATGAACGAGTGGGGCAGTTCCCGTGCAGTGCGCAATTCAGTTGTCTCCAGGAGACGGGTGGGGACCCCCAGCCTGGCGATTTCTCTTTCTCAAACAAGTGCCTGACTCTACCCGTGGCCCCGCACCGCCTGCAGAAGGCGATCCCACCGCCGCCAGACGATGGATCGTGCGGGATGGAGTGGGATGATCGCCGCTCCTGGAGCGGACAATCCACGAATTGCTCGTTCACAAGAATCATTGGCATTTGCGTTTTGGGGGTGGTAGGAGAGCGCGGGAATTAACGCGCCACTATTCAAGTGCGGCCGGGCAATGGGGACTCGCCGCGGCCAGATTCCCGGGGGGAGCAAGGCAGACAAGCGGAAACACCCGTAGCGCGGCGGAGCGATGCATCCGCCGGACCGGCAGTCGTGCTGCATGCAGCGCGGAAGCCGGTCGGCCGGTGCCGTCGCACCGCGAAAATCGGGTGTTCCGCGCGGGCTGACTCCCTTTGGGGGAAGCGGCAAATCAACGCTGCAATGGGACAGCACTCTTTCAAACCGCGTGGAGGTCGGTATGGCCTATTCGATCAAAGTGAACGGAGTCGTTCACCAGTTGGATGTAGACGGGGATATGCCGTTGCTGTGGGCGCTGCGCGATGTCCTGGGAATGACGGGCACCAAGTTCGCCTGCGGTCAGGGGCTGTGCGGCTGCTGCACGGTGCACTTGAACGGCAGCGCGGTGCGCTCCTGCCAGACTGCCGTTTCCGCCGCCGCAGGCCAGAACGTCACGACCATCGAGGGCCTGTCGCCGGACGGCATGCACCCGGTGCAGGTGGCGTGGCGCGAACACAACGTGCCGCAGTGCGGCTACTGCCAGTCGGGGCAGATCATGCAAGCCGCGTCGCTGCTGAAGGACAGCCCCAAACCGACGGATGCCCAGATTGACGAGTCGATGAGCGGAAACATCTGCCGCTGCGGCACCTATCCGCGCATCCGGGCCGCCATCAAGGACGCTTCCGCGAAAATGGGGAGGGCTTAATGAACTCGAACCACTATCTCAAACGGCAACCGCTGGCCAAGCGGCAACCGCCGGCGATCTTGAACGTCAGCCGGCGCGGCTTCCTGAAAGGGGTCGGGGCGGGGGCGCTGGTGCTTTCCGTCGGGCTTCCCTCGCGCGCGCGGGCGGACGAGCCCAAATATGCCGGTGAAGGGATGGGAAACGGCCTGCGTGACGATCCCAAGCTGTTCGTCGCGGTCGGCGCGGACGGCATCGTGACCATCACCAACATTCGCGCCGAGATGGGCCAGGGCATCCGCACGGGGATCGCCATCGTCATCGCGGACGAACTGGAGGCCGATTGGTCGAAGGTGAAGGTCGTGCAGGCGGTGGGCAACGAGCCCAAGTACGGCAACCAGGATACCGACGGCTCGCGCAGCACGCGCCACCACTTCAAGGCGTGGCGCCACATGGGAGCCTCGGTGCGGACCATGCTCGAGCAGGCCGCCGCCAAGCAGTGGGGCGTGCCGGCAAGCCAGGTGCATGCGAAGAACCACGAAGTGGTCCACGCGCCGACCAGCCGCAAGCTCGGCTACGGTCAGCTGGCCACGGCGGCCTCGGCCATGTCCGTGCCGGACAAGGGAAGCGTCAAGCTGAAGGACCCTTCCCAGTTCCGCTACATCGGCACGGGCAAGGTGCCGCTGATCGACGGGATGGACATCACCATGGGCAAAGCCGTCTATGGCCAGGATGCGAAGTTGGATGGGATGCTCTTCGCGGTCATCGCGCGGGCGCCCGTGCACGGCGGGAGCATCGCGTCCTACGATGCCGCGGCAACGCTCAAGTTCCCGGGGGTCGTCAAGGTGGTGACGATCGATCCCGCCCCGATCCCCGGCGCCTATCAGCCCAAGGGCGGGGTGGCCGTGATCGCCAAGAACACGTGGGCCGCCATGAAGGGGCGGCAATTGCTGAAGGTCACGTGGAATGACGGGCCCAACGCGTCCTACAATTCGGACGCGTACCAGAAGGGTCTTGAAGCGGCCGTGAAGGAACCGGGCAAGGTCGTGCGCAACAACGGCGACGCCACGGCGGCGCTGGCCGGGGCGGCGAAGAAAGTCACGGCGGATTACTACATTCCGCTGCTGGCCCACGTGCCGATGGAACCGCCGGCCGCGCTGGCCCGCGTCGCCGACGGCAAGGCCGAAATCTGGGCCTGCGTGCAGGGACCGCAAGCGGGGGTGGACAACGTCGCCCAACGCCTGGGCCTGAAGCCGGAAAACGTCACCGTCCACCAGACATTGCTGGGCGGCGGCTTCGGACGGAAGTCCAAGGTGGACTTCATCGTGGAGGCGGCCCTGCTCTCGAAAGCGATGGAAGGCACGCCGGTGAAGGTGGTTTGGACGCGGGAGGACGACGTGCAGCACGACTACTATCACGCCGTCTCCGCGGAGCACATCGAGGCCGGCCTGGACGGATCGGGCAAGGTGGTGGGCTGGCTGCACCGCAGCGCCGCGCCCAGCATCTTCTCGATCTTCATGCCTGACCCCAAGCACGAGCAGCCACTCGAATTGGGGATGGGGCTGGTGGACATGCCCTTCGCCATTCCCAACGTGCGGGTGGAAAATCCGGAGGCGGCGGCGCACACCCGCATCGGGTGGTTCCGCTCCGTGTACAACGTGCCCCACGCCTTCGCCATCCAGTCGTTCGCGGCGGAGTTGGCCCACGCGGCGGGCAAGGATCCGAAGGACTTCCTGCTGGAACTGGTCGGGCCGGCACGCCAGTTGAACAACCACACCGACCTCGCCGACAGTTGGAACTATGGCGAGGATCCGGCGAAGTATCCTTACGACACGGCGCGCCTGCGCGGCGTGATCGAGGCGGTGGCCAAGGGCGCCAATTGGGGCCAAAAGCTGCCGCAGGGCGAGGGCATGGGCATCGCCGCTCACCGCAGCTTCGCGACCTATACGGCCGCGGTGGTGCGGGTGGCCGTGAAGGACGGCAAGCTCACGATCCCGCGGGTGGACGTTGCCATTGACTGCGGCCCGCAGGTCAATCCCGACCGTGTTCGCGCCCAGATGGAAGGGTCTGCGATCATGGGAGTGGCGATCGCCACCTTGGGGGAAATCACCTTCAAGGATGGCCGGGCGGTGCAGGACAACTTCGACTCGTTCCAGGTGACGCGGCTCAACGGCGCCCCCCGGGAAGTGCACGTCCACATGATCCCGGCGAAGAACTGGGATCAGCCGTTGGGCGGTGCCGGCGAACCGGGCCTGCCGCCCATCGCACCGGCGCTGTGCAACGCCATCTTCGCGGCCACCGGCAAGCGCATCCGCACGCTGCCGATCCGCGATCAGTTGAAGAGGGCGTGACGGAACGGCAGCAGGACGATGGAATGTAAGCGCCCGCCTCTCCAGCCGGTTTCATTCGGCAGGGGAGGCGGGCGGTTTCCTGCTATTTGCCGGGCCCCCCAAGCTTAGGCCGCGTCCGGGCTACTTTCTTCCCGCCACCAGTTGCCGCAGCACCGTCTGCAGGATGCCGCCGTTGCGGTAGTAGCCCACCTCCACGCCGGTATCGATGCGGGAGATCACGGGGAAGGTGAGGGTGCCGCCGTCGGGCTTGGTGGCCACCACGGTGAGCGTGGCGCCCGGCGCCATGGTGTCGGTGATGCCCTCGATGCCGAAGACCTCCTTGCCCGTGAGCCCCAGGGACTTGGCGGAGTCGCCGGGTTTGAACTGCAGGGGCAGCAC
>JBGPEV010000298.1:0-4842 GCA_041482995.1 bacterium
AACGACTTCTGCTTGAAGAAGGAGGGCACGGTGTGCCACGTGGCGCCGGGCGGCAGCTTCTGCTGGGCCGCCTTCAGCGCGGACACGCCCCCGGTGCTGCTCGTGTTGGGCGCGGAGTTGGAATTGGCCGGGCCGGCGGGCGAGCGCACCGTGCCGCTGCGCGGCTTCTATGGCAAGGACGGCCGCTGGTCCCTGGGCGAGGACACGGAGACGCCCCAGCCGGGGGGCTTGCGGCCCGGCGAGCTGATCGTGCGCGTGCGCATTCCCTGGCCCGCCGCCGGCTGGGAAGGCGTTTACGAGAAGCTGCGCGTGCGGGACTCCATCGACTATCCTCTCGTGGGCGTGGCCCTCGCGGTCCGGTGGTCAAATGTCGGGAAGCGCATTGACGACCTCTCCCTGGCCCTCACTGCCGTGAACCCCCGCCCGGAATTGGTGGCGGGCACGGACGCCCTGGTGGGCCACGAGCTGGGCTTGGAGACCCTGGAAGTGTTGAAAGGCCTCGCCAACCGCGCCGGCAAGCCCATGCGCACCACCGTGGCCGACCCCGCCTATCGCCGCGCCATGATCGGCGCCCTGGTAGAGAAGGCCGCCGCCCGCCTTGCGCCCCACCTGCAAGCCGTGCTGGCCCAGCGCGCCCGGTGGGCGTAGGTTTTTACAGTTCCGTCCCTTGGTCTAAAGGCGGGCACCCGGCGGCATCCGCGCCGCCTCACCGATGACGGGAGACCGGTCCATGGCCCAGCGCAAACAGGCGGTGTTGGTGGTGGTGGACGGTCTGCGGGCGGATATGCTCGGCGACCGTTGGACGCCGCGGCTGGCCCGATTCTCCGCCGATTGGACGGCCTTCCAGGGCCACAGCAGCGTCTATCCCTCTACCACCCGCACGGCCTCGGCCTCCCTGGCCACCGGCTGTCTGCCCGCCTCCCATGGCCTGCACGGCAACGCCATGGCGATTGACGAAGGGCAGGGCTTGGTCTGCCTCTCCACGGGCAAGGCGGATTTCCGCGAGCGGCTGCGCAAGGCGACCGGGCGTACCCTGCTGCGGCCCACGCTGGCCGAGCGGCTGGCCCGCGACGGTGGCTGCGTCATCTGCTCCAACGCCTCCCCCGGCGCCGCTTTCTTTCAGGACCCAGACGGCTTCGGCACGCTCTACAACCGCGCCGGCTCCCACGGCCCGGGCCTCAAGCCCCTGCCTCCCGAGCAGGCCCACACGGCGCCCAAAGGCATTGCGGGGGACGCCGCCACAACGGACCGCTTCTGCGAGGACGTGTTGGCGCGCCAGCGCCCGGCCCTGGCGGTGTTGTGGCTTTCCGAGCCGGACAACACGGGGCATCGCAATCCCTTGGGCGGGGCGGATCACGCCAAAGCGGTCGCCGCCAGTGACGCCTGCGTCGCCCACGTGGTCGAGGCCGTGGAGCGCCATGCTTCCGCCAAGACGCTGCTGCTGGTCACGTCGGACCACGGGCACGAGACGACCGGCCGCGTGATTCCCATCGAGCAACTGCTGGTGGATGCCCGGCTGAAGGCCGGGCTGGACTCCGGCGATGTGCTGGTGGCGCCCCAGGGCACCTCGGCGCTGGTCTATCTGGCGCCGGAAGCGGCGGGACGGCGCGCCGCGCTCGCCGCGTTCTTCCGGGCGCAGGACTGGTGCGGAGAACTGGCGGAGGGAGCGGAGTTGCGCGCCCTGGGCCTGCCTTCCGACGGGTCGCTCGCGTTTTCTGTGTCCCTGAGCAAGGATCCCCAGCGCGTCAATCCCCATGGCATCGCCGGATACAGCGACCTGATGCTGGACCGCATGGAAGACTTGAATCACGTGGGCTGTGGCCAGCACGGCGGCCTGGGGGTCAACGAGATGCGGCCGTTTCTCATCGCCCGGGGTGGCGGCTTCCGTCCGGGTGCCCGGCGGGAGGAGCCCAGCCGGCCCATCGACATCGCCCCGACCCTGCTGGCCTATCTGGGCCTGCCGCGCGACGGCATGGACGGACGGGCGCTGCCGCCCCACTAGGCTTTGTTTGAAAATACCCTACGGGACCTAATGGCCATTAAATGCTTGCGGGGGAACAAGTCCCCCCGCACCCCCCGATTCGGTTCACGTGGCCCGCGTGCCTGCCTCTGCGCACCTGATCAGGGTGCAGGGAGTCCCGCTCCCTGCTGGGGGTCTGGGGGCGAAGCCCCCAGAAATCAGCCGCCTTTCGGCATTTGACGCATGATCAAACAAAACCTAGCCCAAATGCCAAGGGGCCTGCGCTACGGCCGCAGCAACTCGAACGCGGCCTTGGCCGCGTCCCAACGGTAGCGCTCGAGGTAGCTCTTGCGCACGCCCGCCTGACCCTCGGGCGTGCAGGCGGCTCCGGTCGTGTCTTGCGTCCCCTTGAGTTCGATCACCGGCCCGGGCTGCGCCGACAGGTCCCACGTGAGGGACTCTTCCTGGTAGCAGGCCGGCGGGCGCCGGTCGCAACCGCCGGTCAAGTTGGAGATGCTGCTGGCGCGGATCGGGGTTTCCACGACCCGTGTCCTGTCGGCATTCCAGGTGTAGAGGACGCTCCAACTGCGCGTGCAACGTTGCTCCACGGAGGTGTCTCCCGCCAGCACCTCGACCATGCCGTCACCGTTGAGATCGGCGACCGCGTGGTGGTTGACGACGCCCGGGATTTCGCCGGCCGCTTCCCAGCGCTCCCCGGCCCAGCGCAGGGCCAGGTTCCGCCCCCCGCCCGCCGCGGCCAGGATGAGCACGGCGGAATCGATGTAGACGGGTTCCGGCAAGTGTAGCGCCATGCGCCGGGCCTCTGCCGCAGCTAATTTGCGGGTGGTGTCCGGGTCGCGCAGGTAGAACGCCGCCACCCGGTTGCCGGCCAGGTTGGGCGAGAAGTCCGTCGCGCCGCTGCCCGTTTGGACGCGCTTCCAGTAGGGCGGCCCGGATTCCTCCGGGGACCACAGGTAGTCCACCGTCGCGTCCCGCTCCTCCGCCTGGAACGCAACCATGTCCCCCAGCAGGCGGATGCGGGAAATGCGTACCCCGGCTTCCAGCACGGTCGGCATGCGCTGGGCGTCTTTCAGGTACCAGTCAATCAACGCCAGTTGCGTGCGGCCGCTCGGGCTGGCGACGACGGCGATCTCCATCTTGTCGCCCAGTTCCACGATCCGAACCGGGGGCTGGCCGAGCAGCGCCGCATAAGACGCCATCTCCCGCGGGGTGGGGCGGCGGGCGGCGGGATCGCCGTCCTGGACGGGAGTGGGATGCGCCGCCGCAACGGAGCCCGCGAGGATCAGCACCCACAGCGTCACGACCGAGCGCAGGGGCGCCTTTCGCGCGGGGGCAGCGGAGTTGCCGATCACGCTGGCTTGCTCGGGAGTTGCACCAGCAGGCAGCCGTCGGTGGTCCAGGAGCCGTCCGGCATATGGGCCATCGGGTACACCGCGAGCACTTGATCGCCGTCCGGCCCGATCACCAGCACCTTCTGCAGCACCTGCTCGCCGGACACGACGGCCTCCAGGAAGGTCACGTGGCGGGGCCGGTAGACGGCCTGGTAGCTCTCCCGCACCATCGCCAGGAAGGTCGCCGGGTCGTGGAAGCGCTCCTGAATGGCCGGGGAGGCCAGCGCGAAGGCCGCCGGGGCGTCATCCCGCCGGAAGGCGTCCAGTTGGCGTTGGATCACGGCCCGAATCGCCGCGCGGTCCGTTTCGGGGACCGCGGCGTCCTCGGCCCAGCCCGTGCCGGGCAAGGCCAGCAGCAGGAACAGCCAGGAGAGCCCCAGCAGCCAGCGGGGCCAATCTGTGGAGCGAATCATATTCACCCGTGCCATTCGGATTGAACCGCGACGCCGGCAGTGTTCAACCGACGCTCCCGCTTCGGCCGTGTGTGCCGCCAGCGCCCCGACTCGTTGGGAACAACACTCCGGCGGGCCCAATTATTCAGGACGGCTGCACGATTTGTACCCCGACGCGCCTACAGCTTCTTGAAGCGCGGCGGGTGCTTCGCATAATCCGGGTTCACGATCGGCGACGGCACTTTGCCGGTGAGCACGTCACGCACCTGCCCGGCCGACGTGTGCTGCAGATTCTCCACCGATTCCTCGGAGTAGAACGCGGAGTGGGGCGTGCCGATGAAGTGCGGGTGCTGAAAGAGCGGGTGCGTCAGGTCCGGCGGCTCGACGGGAAACACGTCCAGCGCCGCGCCGCCCAGGCGGCCCGAGTTGAGCGCGGCCAGCACGGCGTCCGGGTCGACCAGCCCGCCGCGGGACGTATTGACCACGAACGCGCCGGGCTTGATCTTGGCCAGGGCCGCCGTGCCGATCAGGTTGCGCGTGGCGGGGATGAGCGGCGCGTGGACGGAAACGAAATCGGATTCCCGCAGCAGGGTGTCGAAGTCCACGACCCGGCCTTCTTCGGGCGGCAGGCTCCGGATCGCCGGATCGTGGACGACGATCTGGAAGCCGATGCTGCGCGCCTTGCGGGCCAGGGTGCGCCCGATGTTGCCGTATCCGACGATGCCCAGGTTCTTGCCCCCGATGCGGCGCATCCCCGCGAAGGGCACGTCGTTGTAGCCGCCGGAGCGGAACGCGCGGTCAAACCGCGTCACGCGGCGCGCCAGGGAGAGCAGCAGGGCCAGCGCGTGCTCCGCGACTTCCTCCAGGCAGTAGGTGGGCGCGTTGGTGACCGGGATACCGAGCTTCGTGGCGTGATCCACGGCGATATTGTCCAGCCCGATGCCGTAGCGCACGATTAGGCGGCAGCCGGGCGCGGCATCGAACACCCTGGGCGTCACGTGCTTCCAGCAGGTGAGGATGGCATCCGCCTGGGGGGCCAGTTGCAGAAACTCCGCCTCCTCGCCCGACTTGGCCACCA
>JBGPEV010000299.1:0-4838 GCA_041482995.1 bacterium
CCTGGTGGAGCTGATCCTCCGCCCCACCGGCTTGCTGGGCCCGGAGATCGAGGCGCGCCCCGTCTCGGGCCAGGTGGACGACCGGCTGGCCGAAATCCGCCAGCGCGCCCAAGCCGGCGAGCGCGTGCTGGTGACGACTCTCACCAAGCGCATGTCGGAGGACCTGACCCGCCACTACGAGGAATTGGGCGTGCGGGTGCGCTACATGCACTCGGACATCGACACGATGGAGCGCGCCGAAATCCTGCGCGACCTGCGCCTGGGCCTCTTCGACGTGCTGGTGGGCATCAACCTGCTGCGCGAGGGGCTGGACCTGCCGGAGGTGTCCCTGGTCGGCATCCTGGACGCGGACAAGGAGGGTTACCTGCGCTCCCACCGCTCGCTCATGCAGACTTGCGGCCGGGCATCGCGGAACGTGAAGGGCCGCGTGATCTTCTACGCGGACCGCATCACCGAATCCATGCGCGGCGTGATCGACGAGACCAACCGCCGCCGCAAGCTGCAGACGGAGTACAACCAGGCCCACGGCATCGTCCCCACCGCCATCCACAAGGACGTGACCGACGGCATCCTGTCCGCCGAGCCCCGCGTCGCCGAGGCGGCTCCCCTCGTGCCCATCGAGAAGGACCTCCACCGGCAAGTCGGCCGGCTGGAGAAGGAAATGCTCGCCGCCGCCAAGAACCTGGAGTTCGAGAAGGCGGCCGAACTGCGCGACACCATCGCCTTCCTCAAGCGTAGGAACCTGGGCGTGGCGTAGGGCCTCCTCAACAATCGGGATGTTGGTAGGACGGGCCTCCGTGCCCGTCACCATCAGAGTACGGGTGCACCGGGAGTGTGCTAGGTTGGCGGCCATTCCTCGGCGCGCTGAGCAATGACGCCCTGGGCAGGCATGGCCGGCCGGGGGCGGGGTAGGCGCGGACGCACGCTTCCGTCCACCGGCGGCGGCCCATCCTCCACCCGCAGCCCGATGACCGAGCGTATTGCCCCTGCCCCTCCTGCCGCACGGCCCCGCCTTTCCCCGCCGGTGCGGGGCATCCTGCTGATGGTGGTCTCCACCCTCTGCTTCGGGATGATGCACGCCTCGATTCGCGTCATGCCCGGCACGCTGCACGGCTTCGAGAAGGCGTTTTTCCGCAACTTGTTCGGGGTGCTGGTGCTGCTGCCCTGGTTCATGCGCCTGGGAATGGCCCCCCTGCGCACGCAGCGCTTCCGGCTGCACGCGATGCGCGGCGTGTTCAATGCCGGCTCCACGTTGCTGTTCTTCGCGGGCATCTCGCTCACGCCGCTCGCCCAGGTGGCCGCGATCGGGTTCACCGCGCCGCTGTTTGCCACGATCCTGGCCGTGTTCGTCCTCAAAGAGCCCTCCCGTCTGCGGCGCTGGATCGTGATGGCCTGCGGCCTGGCGGGCACCCTGATCCTGCTGCGGCCGGGATTTCGCGATTTGGGGACGGGTCCGCTGTTGCTGTTGGGCGCGGCCGTGCTGTGGGCCTTTGCGCTGGTCGATATTCGCGTTCTGTCCCGCACGGACTCCAGCATCACCATTACCCTCTACATGTCGGTGTTCCTCACGCCGCTCACGCTGTTGGCCTCCCTGCCCGTATGGCAGTGGCCCATGGGCGTGGAATGGGTGTGGCTGGTCGGCATCGGGCTGTTGGGCAATCTGGGGCAGATCGCGCTGAGCCAGTCCTTGAAGGAGGCGGAGGCGTCGGTCGTGCTGCCCTTCGACTTCCTCAAGCTGATTTGGGGCACCCTGTTCGGATACCTGGCCTTCACGGAAATTCCCGATCTGTGGACCTGGGTGGGGGGATTGGCGATCTTCGCCAGCACGACCTATCTGACCGTGCGGGAGTCCCGATGACCGCGGCGGGCACGCCGGTTCGAGTCAGCCACACTCTGCGCGGCACGGTCCTGATGGTGGCGGCCACTGCCTGCGCGTCGCTGTTGCAGGTCTCGACGCGGGAAATGCCGGGCGCGGTTCAGGCGCCGGTGATCGTCTTTTGGCGCAGCGCCTTCGGGATGGTCTGGCTCGTCCCATGGGTGCTCTGGCAGGGCCGGGGCGCGCTCCGCACGTCCAAGCCCCAATTGCACGCGTTGCGGGCGGTGCTCAACCTGGGCTCCATGAGCCTGTTCTTCGCGGGCGTCACGCGCGCACCGCTGGCTCAGGTGGCCGTGATCGGCTTCACGTCGCCGTTGTTCGGCGCCCTGCTGGTGGTGCTGCTGTTGCGGGAGGCGTGCCCGCCCCGCCGGTGGGTCGCCATGGGCATCGGTCTGGCCGCGACCGCGCTGGTCGTGCGGCCGCAAGGCGTGGAATGGGGCACAGGACCGCTGCTCCTGCTGGGGGGCGAGCTCTTCTGGGGCTTCGTGCTCGTGACGGTCAAGATGTTGTCGCGGAGCGACTCCAGCCTTACCATCATCACCTATCTCACGCTGTTCCTCACGCCGCTGGCCGCCATCCCCGCCGCGTTCTTCTGGATCTGGCCCACGCCAGAGCAATTGGCCTGGCTGGCGCTGATCGCCGCGCTGGGCACCGCCTCCCAGTTCCTCATGACGCAGTCCTTCCGCGACGCGGACGTGACGGCGGTGGTTCCCCTCACGTTCACCGAACTGATCTGGAGCGCGCTGCTGGGATGGCTGCTCTTCGGCGAAACGCCGGACGCCTGGACCCTCGTTGGGGGGCTGGCGATCTTCGCCAGTTCCGCCTATCTCACCGTGCGGGAGGGTCGGTAGGACGGATATTTCATTAGTGTCCTGCATTGGCAGTTGTTTGCTCCCCCTGCTCCCTTTGCGGAGAAGGGTGCCGGGGGGATGAGGTGCCTTTCGGTGGACTGCACCTCACCCCAGCGATTTGCTGGCGCCTGCGGCGCATCATTTGGGCTGGCCCTCTCCGCAAACGGAGAGGGCAATTGCGAACAGCAACCGCTCCCTGCGTGAAATATGCAGGCTAGCGGCGCAGCTTGGCAAGCGCTTCCGATTCGGTATTGAAAATCTCGAGGATCTTGTTCAGGCGGGTGATGGAGAAGATCTCCATGTTCTTCGGGCTGAGATTGCTCAGCGCGAAGCGCCCTTCTTTTTGTTGCATGGTCTTGAAGATGGACACGATCAGACCGATGCCCGACGAGTCGATGAAGTTGACCTTCTCGAAGTTGATGACGATGGCACGCACGTCGGGGCTTTCCAGATGTGGCTTCAGATAGGTCTTGGCCTCGTTGACGCCATCCAGGGCGATGTTGCCCTCGATGGAAATCACGCAGGTGCCGCTATCCATCCGGTGGGAGAAGATCATGGCGCCCTTTCCTTGGTGAACGGGCAGCAAGCCGTCTGAAACGCTCGCGTCGACGGCGGTGGAAGCGCCGCCCAAGCGCCGCATCCGCCAGGGCGGATGGCCTGGACCGATACAATTCGGCCCTCAATCTAGGAAAAATTGCGGCACTTGGCAAGAATGTCTTCGGGGCGGATCCGCCGCCAGCCGGCGTGGGCCGGAGCGGCAATCGGCATGCGGCACCGTCGCCGGTGCCGCAACCCACGGACGGCGCCCCCGCCGTCACTGCTTGTGCTGGGCCTCGTAGGCGCGGATGGCGTGCTTCAAGTCTGTATACTCCCCGCAGCCCAGCCAGCAGATCTTGTCCAGTTGGGCCAGGTGTTCCTTGGCTTTTGGCAGGTCATTCAGCTTGAGATACAGTTCGCCCAGGTATTCGTGGGCACCGCGGTGGTCCGGATTAAGGGTCAGGGCCGTGTTGTATTCCTTCAGCGCCGCGTCCAACTCGCCCAACTGGCGGTGGCTGTAGCCCAGATAGTTGAAGGCGCTGGCATCCTTCGGGTCGGCCGACACCACTTTGGTGAAGAGATCGATCGCCCCGCGAAAGTCCTTGGCCTTCACGGCCTTGACGCCCTTCGCGAAGTCCGGATTGCGTGAGACGATCTGCTCATCTGGATCGGCAAAGGCGGACGCGGCGCTCAAGGCGAGCGCCAGCAGCGTCAACGCGAGGTTCCGCGGGATCATGACAATTCTCCAGGATGAATGGGCGCGCCGGCCGCGCGCTACCCTTTGTGCTGCTGTTCGTATTGGCGGATCGCCGTCTTCAGCTCCCGGTACTCCTCGCAGCCGAGCCAGCAGATGTCGTCCAGCTTGGCCAGTTCCTCCCTGGCCTTGGGCAGGTTGTTCATCTCCAGATAGGCCTCGCCCAGGTACTCGTGGGCGCCCACGTGCTTGGGATTCACCGCCAGCGCCTGCTCATAGTACTTCATGGCCGCCGGATAGTCTCCCAGCTTGCGGTGGCTGTAGCCCAAGTAGGTGAGGGCATCGGGATCCTTGGGGTCGGCGGCAACCGCCAGATTGAACCATTCGATCGCGGCGCGGTAGTCCGCTTTCTCCACCGCCTGATAGCCGCGTTGAAAATTCCGGGATTTGAAGGCCCAGTGCTCTTCCTGCGGTCCTCCCCCGCCCCCACCGCCCCCGGCGGCAAACAGCGGCGCGGTGGCGAGCAGCAGCAGCAAGGCAGCGATGGCGGCGCGTGCGAACACGGCGTTTCTCCCGGGCTAACCAATGAATGTGGATTCGCCGGGAACTACACGCGCACGGCGGCGGATATTCCCTTCCCGCCGCTGCTCGGTGAGCGCGCACCCGCCGTACGAGGCTCCGCCGAGCGGGCGCGGCGGGCTACTTGAGCGACAGTCCGCGCAGGAACTTGGCCCGGGCGCCGGCCGCCGACATGAAGAGGGGCAGATCCCCGCCCGAGAGGATGAAGCGCGCGCCCAGTCCGATGTACTTCTGCGACACGGTCTCGTCGTAGATGCCCCCCATGCCGGCGTGCTTACCGTGCTTGCGGCAGGCGGCGATC
>JBGPEV010000300.1:0-4826 GCA_041482995.1 bacterium
GGGACAGGCTCCGCAGGAGCCAGGGGGAGTCACGAACGCCCGTTCGGCAAACTGTCAGCAAAGTGGATTCCCGCCCCCATACAAACTCTCACCCACTCAAACCCCCGAGGCTCCGCCGGACGAGTGGTTCCAGCCTTACTCAGGGTTTCAGGCCAATCCGGTGTACCGCCCCCGTGGCATTTCCCAATCGGGGCGAGTAGCCTCGAATGGCAGGATTTGAACGGCATTCGTGCGGGGATCAGCGGCTATGACGGGGATGGGTCGCCTGTTGCTGGGGTGGGTTGTGTTCGCGTTGGTGACGCCCGTGCTGGCTTACGGGCAGCTCACGGACGATGCGCGGGTTTCCACCCAGGGCACGCAATTCGTCGCGCCCCCCACACCGCCCCAGGCTCCCCAGGCGCCGCCTCCCGCCGCCGTTCCCGCACCCGTGGCGCCGCCCGCGGTGCCCCTCGTGCCGGCTCCCGCCGTCGTGGCGCCGCCGGCGAATGCTCCGCCGCCGCGCTATCCGTCGGTGGTGATCCTGCTCGACGTGTCCGATTCCATGCTCGCCAAGGGGCCGGGCAAGGAAATCACCCGCCTGGATGAGGCCAAGAACGCCATCTCCGCGGTGATCTCCGGCATGTCGCCGGAAACGCGCGTGCAGGTGTGGACCTTCAGCACGCGCATGGCCCAGGTGTCGCTCAAGGGCGGCAAGGCGCGTGCGTTCACGCCGGTGGGGGACGCGGCCCAGCGGGACCAATTGATCGAAAAGATCCGCGACATCCGCACCGGCGGCGGCACCAACCTTTACCAATCGGTGCTCACCGCGCTCGAGATCTTTGCCACGCCCCGCGACCAGGCGGCCTACCGCACCGCGCAGCGCTTTCCGGTGCTGGCGATCGTTTCCGACGGCGAGGATTGGGGCAAATCGGGCCATACCCTGGAGCAGGTGAAGGACGCGGAGCGCCGCCTGCCGCTCGTCACCGTCAATGCGATCGGATTCACGGTGGCCAAGGACGAGCCGTGGTTCAAGACGCTCTGCGCGCTGGCGACCCGGGAAGAGGGCTGCGCCACCGCCGACGATCAGGCGCAGCTTTCCAGCATGCTGGAGAGCTTCTACCGCCCGCCCGCCTTGGCCGCCAACACGCGCGGCAGATAGAACAACAGCCAACTGCCTTTTTCACCACCCTTCGCGGAGTTTACCCTTGAGCAACGCGAAGGGCTCGAGGGCAGGCTCCGGACACGAAGGACACAAAGGTTTTCTATAAAAAATCCTTGCTGTTGCTTTGTGTCCTTCGTGTCCTTTGTGGTGAAAAGTTTTTGCTGTTCTTCTTGTTCAGGGCTCCCGCAGCAGCGTCTGGATCATCGCCTCGAAGCGCTTGGCCGAAGCGCTGCCGGCGATCTGCGCCCCGTATTCCCCCTTGCGCACGCGGCCGTGCTTGTCGATCAGGTAGAACGTGGGGTGGCTGCTGGCGCCCAGCGCGTTGAAGAACGCCAGGTCGTGGTCGATGTAGACGGCATGGTGAATGCCGTAGTCCTCCGCCACGTGCCGCACGTGGGCGCGGTCCCGCTCCTGGGGCGAATAAGGGGAGTGCACGCCGATGGCGACCAGGCCCTGCTTGCCGTATTGCTGCTCGACTCCGTGGACCCACGGAACGCTGCGTTTGCAGCCCCCTCAGGCGGTGGTGAACAGATCGATCAGCACCACCTTGCCGCGCAAGTCCCCGCCGCGCAGGGGCGGGGACTGGAGCCACGCTTCCGCCGACCCGTGGCGGAACTCCGGCATGAAGGGCGTCTCCGCGGCGCCGGGGGCCCGGGGCGCGCCGAGGGCGGCCAGCGCCAGGCCAAGCGCCAGCGCAACAGCCAGCGAACGCCAGGAAGCGGGAATCAAGCGGGCTCCTCAATCAGGTGGAGGGGGACACTATTCCGTTGCGGGACGTGACGGGCAGGGTAGCCTCGGTTTCGCCCGCCGACAAGCCCCATTGCCCATATCAAACCGCCACCATTCAAAGTCCATGAGGGCCCCAAAAGGAGGAACGTGAGGTGCCTCTTATACGGTTTCCACATCAAAGGTTCAGAAACGCCATCCGTAGGGGCGCAGCATGCTGCGCCCCTACCCCGCGGAACGTTCACGGAACGAATTGGAAATGGAATTAGGATGGCTGGATCGGCACCGCTCGATCCATGGGTCGAGAAATCCTTGCGGTTCTTTTCTTAGCGGTCTCTGTGTTCCTTCGTGTCCTTTGTGTTAAGGCAGTTTGCAGTTCCATTGGGCGCCCTACGACGGTTCCCGCAGCAGCCGGGCGAGCTCCTGCTCAAACCCGTCTGCCTGGGACTCTCCGGCGTGCATTTCGCCCACGGCTTGCCTGCGGATGGTGCCGCGCTTGTCCACCAGGTAGAACGCCGGCCAATACTGGTTGTCCAGGGCGTTCCAATAGGCCATGTCCGTGTCCAGATAAATGGGCGTGTCGAGCTTGAAGCGATGTGCGTACTTGAGCACCGTGGCGCGCTCCTTCTCCCAGCCGAACTCCGGAGAGTGCACCTTGACGACCGCCAAGCCCTGCGCCTTGTACTGCTTGTCCATCCCGTGGACCCACGGGAAGCTGCGTTGGCAGTTGATTCAGCCGGAGGTGTAGACCTCCAGCAGCACCACCTTGCCGCGCAGGCTCGCCGCCGTGAGCGGTGGCGAATTGATCCAAGCGTCCGGGGACGTGTTCTTGAACTCGGGCAGGGTCAGGACGCGTCCGGAGGCTCCTCCGGAGGGAGCGGCCAGGGAGATCGGCGCCAGCAGCGCCGCGCTGCCGACCGCCAGGGCCCACAGCAGCCTTGTGAGAGACGGCCGGGTACGGGTGTTTTTGGACATAGGGCGACTCCGCTTCGGGGGAGGCCGATGGTGCCTCAGTGGACCGGCTCGGTCTGTAATCCAGTTCATACTTCCGCAGTCAGCGCAGCAGCAAGGCCGCTCCCAGGACAACGATCAGTCCCAGGGCCATGCGCCGCAGCAGGGGCTCAGGCAGCCGGCGCGCCAGCCGCACGCCCAGCGAGTTGGCCAGGATGGACACGGGCAGGTAAGCCAACCCGAGCCAGAGCAGTTCCCAGCGCAGCGTGCCCTGCACGGCGAACGCGGCCACGGTGGCCAGATCGAGCACGAGGAAGTAGCCCACCAGATTGTCGCGCACGGCCTGCGCCGCCTGGGGGCCGCCGTAGAGGAACAGCGCCACCGGGGGTCCGGGAATGCCTGCCAATCCGTCCAGCACCCCACTGACCACGCCGACGCCCAGGGTGGCCGGCCAGCCCGGTTGGCCCGCGTAGCGCCAGCCGGTGAGCAGCACGCCCGCCAGCACGACGATGCAGCCGCCGATCGCCCGCGCCATCGGCGCCGGTTGCACGTGGGTCACGGCGTAGACGCCCAGCGGCACGGCCAGCACGGCGGCGGCGGTGAGCGGCGCGATCTGGCGCCATTGGATGCGCGGCCCCACGTGGCGCAGCATGTCGGTATAGCCGGCGGCCTCGATCAGCAGCACCAGGGCCACGGTCGCCGCGGGCGTGGATACCGTCGCCAGCACGGGCACCATCACCAGCGCGCCGCCGAAGCCCGTGGCGCCGCGCACCAGGCCCCCGGCAAACACGCCCGCTCCCGTGACGAGCAGCGTGACGGCCGACTCGGCGAGCAGTTCACCGGCCATGGGGGGGCGTAGCGACTGCGAAGTGGCCTGACGAACTATATGGGACGTCCGGTGGATTCCATGCGCAGGTATAGTCGGCTAAGCGAGTCCGTGAACACATATTCTCCGCGTCGGTCGCCAGACCTGAGAACATTTAACCGCTTCATTTTCTGAAGAAAGTTGTTGAACTTCTTCCGCTCTTCCTGGCTCAGCCCTTTTTCGATATCGGACGTCATGAAGCTCATCTCTGCGTCTGACGCCGCAATTTTCTTGAGTATGCGACGGTAGTCCTCGCTTCGAATTGCACGATAAACTTGAAGATTGATGAATTTTCTGCCCACTTCCTCTGCCGCAGTGACCACGGCCGTAAGGGCCATATCTTTTGTGAGTACCTCCTCCTCGACCAGCCAAAATGCCGCATCGCCAAGCAGGTGCATCAGTTTCGGCAGCCCACCAGAATAGAAGCAAAGGAACCCCATTGCCTCGTCCTCAACTCGAATACCTTGTGAAGCGAAAGACTTGGCGAAAAATTCGCGCATCTCCGCGTCCGTCATGGGAGATATGTCAGCAATTTCGAAAATTCTGGCCAAAGGCTCGTGCTGATCCAGCATTTCCCGACGGCGCTCTTCCGTTCCACAGATGATCAAGAGAAGCGGCAATGGATTCGGGTTGATTGCGTTCTGATCGACAAGCCCCTTTAAAAACAGCCCGAATTCGGGTGACCGAGCGAGTCCATTGATTTCGTCCAGTATCAGAATGACGCCTTTCACGTCGGACCGGATTTGGTCATAAACGGAGCGCAGGTAAGGTAGGAAATTCGCCGCGATCTGGTGCGCATCCCGCTGGAGCTTCTCGAAACTGACCTTGATACCAAACAGGGATATCTCCTCAATGTACTGTGAGAAGAAGGTCTTGATACTCTCCCACTTGGCAGCTTTCGAATCGATGATGCTTTGAACGACTCGGGCCGCAAGGTCTTCGAGGTTTTTGGCGGGACCCAGCAAGCTGTGAAATCCAACTAACTTGTAGCGTTCCTCTGCGATGGTCATGACGTATCTGGCAAGGGATGTCTTCCCGATGCCATACTCACCAGAGATGAAGATGGCCTGGGGTTTACCAGCCTGCACCTGTTGGGCTGCGCGCAGGACCCTGTCGATCTCAGCGGACCTCCCAACGAAAAAC
>JBGPEV010000301.1:0-4822 GCA_041482995.1 bacterium
CGCAAGGTTGAAGGCGAAATCAAGAAGATCGAGGGCAGTCACGCGCCGCTGCTGGATCGCGTGGTCAGCGTGATGAAGCGCTATCTCGAACTAGAGCCGGCTCAGGCCGTCGACGAGATCCGGCAGTTGCTGGAGCGCATGGAGCAGCGCCTGGCCAAGCACTAGCGCACGCCGGCGGAGCAGCTCCGCTCCGTGGTTCCTCGGCAGTCCGGTACGGGCTCCGCTGGATTCTTGGTGGTTTCTCGCTCGCGCAGCTATCCGTCGGCCAGTCCTTCCTGCAGGTCCACGATCAGGTCGCCGGGATCCTCCAGCCCCACCGATAGGCGCAGCAACGCCGGCGGGGCATGGGCATCGTGCCTGCGCCGCCACTCGATGAGGGATTCCACGCCGCCCAGCGAAGTGGCGTCGCGGAACAGCCGGAGCCGCGCGGGCAAGGCCCGCGCCTGGGCCTCGGTGGCCAGTTCAATGGCCAGCACGCCGCCCGGACCGCGCATCTGTTCGCGGCTGATGCGGTGGCCCGGATGATCGGGCAGCGAGGGGTGCCACACCTTCGCCACCTTTCCCGTCAGCCATGCCGCCACCTCCGTGGCGGTGGCGCTCTGCCGCTTCACCCGCAAATCCAGCGTGCGCAGGCTGCGCAGGGTGAGCCACGTTTCCAGCGTGCCCAGCACGGCGCCTTGGATGCTGCGCTCGTTCCGCAGCCGCGTCGCGCGCTCCGCGTCCGCGACCGCCAGCACGCCGCCCAGCGCGTCGGAATGGCCGGAAAGGAACTTGGTGGAGGAGTGCATGACGAACTGGGCGCCCAACGCGAGCGGCTGCTGCAGGATCGGCGTGGCGAAGGTGCTGTCCACCGCCAGGCTGGCCCCCGCCGCCTGCGCCCGTGCCACGAAGGCCGCGATGTCCGCCACATCGCAAGTGGGATTCTTGGGCGTCTCCAGCCAAATCAGATCGCCTTTGCGCAGGTCCGCCTCCAGCGGCACGGTCTCGACCCCGAGCGGCTTCCACTGATCGAGCACCAGGTGCGTCCCGTGATATCCGCCCGGGGCGATCGCGACCCGCCGGGGGCGCAGGTGCATCAGCAGGGCCTGCACCGCCGCCAGGCCGGAGGAATACACGACCGCGTGTCCCCCTTCCAGCGCGCCCAGCACCGCCTCCAGCCTGCGCCGCGTGGGATGATCGTTGCGGCTGTAGACCATCCCTTGGGCGTTGTCCGCGGTGAAGGTGGTGGCCACGTGCAGCGGCGGCGCCACGTCGGGATCGGGCTCGATGCCGTCGTCGGCGTGCACGGCCAGGGTGGACGGATCGGTGGGGTGCGGCATGGTATTCCTCAGGTGGCGGACTCCCGTTCACAGCGCCCCGGCGGCGCCGCGGGGCGCGCCGGTGTCCAAAGCCTCAACGCGGGGCCGGATAATTGGAGACTTCCAGCAGGTTGCCGTCTGGGTCGCGGAAGTACACGGATTCAATGGGGCCCAGCGCCCCGGTGCGGGTGGAGGGCAGCGCGACGATCTCCACCCGGCAGGTGCGCAGGTGGCGCACCACATCGGCGATCGGCACGTTGGCGATGAAGCACAGATCGCCGGAGCCGGACGTGGGCACGCGGGCCTTGGGGTCGTACGCCTTGCCCACCTGGTGCAGGTTGATCTTCTGCCGGCCAAATTGCAGCGCGCGCCGCCCGGCGCCGAAGGTCACCGGTGTCATGCCCAGCACCCGGGCGTAGAAGGCGCAGGTGGCCTCGATGTCCTGCACGGTCAACACCAGGTGATCCAACCGGTCAATCTCCATCGGCCTCCCATTGCCCGCAGGGCGCCCCGGCGGCGTTGGCCAGGTCAAGTGTTAGGACAAATCCGCGGCCCGTTTCGGTCGGTAGCGGCGGGCGTCTCGCCCGCCAACTCGAATCTGGCGGGCGGGACGCCCACCCCACTGATCGCAACCAGGCCAAGAGCGATGACTTTGCACTTGCCCGGCGGAGTTGCCGGCCGGCCGGGACAAGCCGGCCGGATTTGCGATAAGTACTACACTCTCCCGCAACAAGGCCAGACGGCCGCCCACCCGCGCCAGGAGGATCATGAAAGCGGTGCAACTCAGCCGGAGCTACGTGACGCGGCTCGTCTGCGGCAAGTGCGGCAAACCCCACCAGGCCGGCGTGCTGCAGGGACTTTGCACGGCGTGCGCCCGGCCGCTCCTGGTGGAGTACGACCTGCCAGCCATCGGCAGAGTCCTTACGAAGAAGGCGCTGGCGGCCCGGGAGCCCAGCCTGTGGCGCTACCGGGAGCTGCTGCCGGTCGTGGAGGATGCGCATATCGTGAGCCTGGGCGAAGGCATGACGCCGCTGTTGGAGGTGCCGCGCCTGGCCGCGCAATTGGGCATGCGCCGCTTGTACATCAAGAACGAGGCCATGATGCCCACGCTCTCCTTCAAGGATCGCGGTCAGGCGGTCGCCATCTCCATGGCCAAGGAACTGGGGGTGAAGCGCCTCGCCATCCCCTCGGCGGGCAATGCAGCGGGGGCCATGGCGGCCTACGGCGCCCGCGCGGGCATGGAGGTCTACGTGTTCATGCCCGACGACGTGCCCCTGGGCAACCGGGTGGAGTGCGACCTGCTGGGCGCGAAGGTGTTCCTGGTCAATGGCCTGATCGGCGACTGCGGCAAGATCGTGAAGGACGGCAAGGACGCCCTGGGCTGGTTCGACCTCTCCACGCTCAAGGAGCCCTACCGCCTGGAGGGCAAGAAGACCATGGGCCTGGAAATCGCCGAGCAGATGGGCTGGGAGTTGCCCGACGTGGTCGTCTATCCCACGGGCGGTGGCACGGGGCTGATCGGCATGTGGAAGGCCTTCAACGAGATGGAGGCGCTGGGTTGGATCGGCAAGCAGCGCCCGCGCCTGGTTTCCGTCCAGGCGGCCGGCTGCGCCCCCATCGTGCGCGCCTTCGAGCAAGGGGCGGAGCACGCCGAGCCCTGGCAGAACGCGCACACCATCGCCTCCGGTCTGCGCGTGCCGGGGGCCGTGGGCGATTTCCTCATCCTGCGCGCCATCCGCGAGACCGGCGGCACGGCGGTGGCCGTGACCGACGAGGAACTGAGCGCGGACCAGCAAGTCGTGGCCCGCGCCGAGGGCATCTGCCCCGCGCCGGAAGGGGGCGCCACCGTCTCCGCCGTCAAGCGCCTGCTCAAGAGTGGCTGGGTGCGGCCCGACGAGTCGGTCGTGCTGTTCAACACCGGCCACGCCATGAAATACCCCTACGAGCCCGCGCCGGCGGTACACATCCGCAAGGAGGCGGTGGACTTCAAGGCGATCGGGGCGTGAGGGGGGAGGTTCCCGGACGCTGAGCCGGTAGGAGCGGAACCGCAGATTCCTCGCTGCGCTCGAAATGACAACAGCTCTCAGGAAGGACAAACCGTCAGCCCCCCACGGTGGGTGCATTCAGGAAAATGCCCATGTCGCGTCCCAAGGAAATCGTGCCGGGGTTGTATCACTGGACGGCGACGCATCCCGCCATCGGCATCGCGGTCAGTTCCTACTACCTGGCGCGGGAGCGGGTGCTGATCGACCCGCTCTTGCCAGCGCCCGGCGGGCTGGCATGGCTGAAGGCACACGGCCCGCCCGAGCACATCCTGCTCACCAACCGGCTGCACTCGCGGCACAGCGCCAAGCTGGTGGCCGCCTTCGGCTGCACCGTCTGGTGCAATCGCGCCGGCATGCACAGCATGGCGCCGGAACTAAAGGCGCGTCCCTACACGCCGGGCGCCAAGCTCCCCGGCGGCGTGCGCGCGGTCAAGATCGGCGTGCTTTGCCCCGACGAGTCCGCCCTGCTCCTACCCAGCGTGCGGGCGGCCGCCGTGGCCGACGGCGTGATCCGGGACGGCAATGGGCCGCTGGACTTTGTGCCCGACAGCCTGCTGGCGGATGACCCGGCCGATGCGGGGAAGATCAAGCGCGGGCTGAAGGCGGCCTACCGCAAACTGGCGCGGGAGCGGTTCGACCACCTGCTGCTGGCCCACGGCAACCCGTGGCTGCACGACGGGCGGGCGGCCTTGCTTGCGTGGGCGGAGGGAAAGGAGACCGCCTAAGCGGCACCTATCGTTCCGTTATCGTCTGCGGGAGTTGCTGCCGGAGGAGAGGATGGTGCCCAAGAGAGGACTCGAACCTCCACGATGTTTCCACCACTAGAACCTGAATCTAGCGCGTCTGCCAGTTCCGCCACTTGGGCTCATCCGAGCCAATGAAGGTAGGCGAGCGTCCCGAGTGTGTCAAGCAACGGGCCAGGACAGCCGGGACCAGCGCGGAGTAGTTCCAGACCCTTAAAGGCGGGCGGGTAGTGGCAGGCGTCCCCCCTGCCGCGTCGCGCTGAGCAGGCCAGGAGGCCCGCGCCTACCCCCCCCGCTGGCTGGGTAACCGGACTTTGCGGGCGCCCTGCAGTCTCGCAGGGCGCGGCGCCCGTGGCTGGGGCGGTGACGCCGCGCAGCGCGGATGGCGCTCTTGCCCAGCGCCGCCGTTGTCCAGTTTCGAGAGGATCTCCAATTCTCGTCGGATGACGAGATTTCCACTGCTGCGGCGCGCAACAATGGCTTGACGGCTGGACTTGTAATACCCTTTGAACTCCGGAGGCACCTGGGTCCCTTTCTTCTCCGGCACATCTGGCTCGACTCTCTATATTCCTCCTTCCCGACCCAGACGCTCGCGTAGAACATCGTGGGAAAAGCATCGTCAACGCAACCTACCGATACTCCAACGGCATCACCACCCCTGGCTTCGTGTTTACCTATTACCTGATTCCGTGAAGCTTAGCCCGTATGCCGCGGATGAAGCATAGCATGGGTGGCG
>JBGPEV010000302.1:0-4804 GCA_041482995.1 bacterium
CCGGCGTACATCACCACCACGCGCTGGGCCGTCTCGGCCACCACCCCCAGCGAGTGGGTGATGAGCATGATGGCCGTGCCCAGGGTCGCTTGCAGTTCGTTGATCAGGTCCAGGATCTGCGCCTGGATGGTCACGTCCAGCGCCGTGGTGGGCTCGTCCGCGATGAGGATCTTGGGATTGCAGGAGAGCGCCATGGCGATCATCACCCGCTGCCGCATGCCGCCGGACATTTGGTGGGGATAGTCGCGCACGCGCCGCTGGGGATCGGAAATGCGTACCAGGCGCAACATCTCCACCGCCTTGTCCCAGGCGTCCCGGCGGGAGAGCTTCTGGTGCAGCATCACGGCCTCGCTGATCTGGAATCCGATGGTGAGCACCGGATTGAGCGAGGTCATCGGCTCCTGGAAGATCATGGAGATGGTGTTGCCGCGGATGTCCTGCATGCGCGACATGGGCAGTTCCAGCAGGTCGGTCCCGTCGAACTTGATGGAGCCGCCCACGATCCGGCCGGGCGGATCGGGGATCAGGCGCAGAATGGAGAGCGCGCTGACGCTCTTGCCACAGCCGCTCTCGCCCACCACGCCCAGGGTCTCGCCCCGGTTGACGTGATAGGAGACGCCGTCCACGGCCCGCGTCACGCGGTCGCGGGCGAAGAAATAGGTCTTCAGGCCGTCGATCTGCAGGATGGGCGTGCCCGGCTTGCCCGGGCCGGCGCTTGCCTGCCCTGCGGGGCCGGCGGCCCGGCCGGTCTGTACCGGTTCCACCATCAGGTCTCCTTCAAGGTCAAATCCGCAGCCGGGGGTCGAGCACGTCGCGCAGGGCATCGCCCAGCAGGTTGGTGGCGAAGACGGCCAGGCTGATCACCAGGCCCGGATAGATCACGAGCCAGGGGGCGCGCTGGGCATATTCCGCGGCGGACTGCGAGAGCATGCGGCCCCAGGACGGATAAGGCTCCGGAATGCCCAGCCCCAGGAACGACAGGGCGGCCTCGGTCAAGATCGCGCTGCCCAGTTGCGCCGTGGTGAGCACGATGAACGGCGCCAGCGTATTGGGCAGCACGTGCCGCACGGCAATGCGGAATTCGCTCATGCCCACGGCGCGGGCCGCCTCGACAAAGGGCAACTCGCGGATGGACAGCGTGCTGGAGCGGATGATCCGCGCGGCGCGGGGGATGAGCGGGATCGAGATGGCCAGGATCACGTTGGGCACCGAGGGCCCCAACGCGGCCGCCATCACCAGCGCCATCACCAGCAGCGGCAGTCCCTGCATGATGTCCATGAAGCGCTGGATGATCTGGTCCCACCAGCCCAGCAAATAGCCCGAAACCAATCCCAGCACCAGGCCCAGGGATCCGCCCACGACGGTGGAGATCAGCCCGACGGCGATGGAGATGCGCGTGCCGTGGACAATCCGGCTGTACATGTCCCGCCCCAGGTAGTCCGTGCCGAAGTAATAGGTCAGCGACGGCGCGGCGAGGGTGTGGTTGGCATCGGTGGCCACCGGATCGAACGTGGAGAACGCCTCCGCGAAGATCGCCACCAGCACCATCAGGATCAGCGCGAACGCACCGAAGCCCCCCAGCGGCTTGCGCCGGCAAAAGCGCAGGAAGCGCACCGGCCAGGATTCCCGGCGCCGCTCCTGGGCGGACTTGCCTTGCAGGGTTGTTTCCACGGTGACCTCTCGGCCGAACGGATGGGCTTTCGGATGTCGTCGGGCGTGGACGCGCTCCGGGACTTCAACTGAGCTGGATGCGCGGATCCAGCCACACATAAACCAGGTCCACGGCGAGATTCGCGGCGACGACGATGACGCCAATCAACATCACGAGATTCTGCACGATGGGATAGTCCCGGTAGAGGATCGCCTGCACCAGGAAGCGGGCCACGCCGGGAATGTTGAACACGGTCTCCGTCACCACCAGACCGCCGATCAAGAACGCGAATTCGATGCCGATGACGGTGATGACCGGGAGCATCGCGTTCTTCAGGGCATGGTGATAGTTGACCACCGCGTCCCGCTGCCCCTTGGCCAGGGCGGTGCGAATGTAGTCCTGCCGCAGCACTTCCAGCATGGAGGAGCGGGTGAGCCGGGCGATCAAGGCGGAACTCCGGAAGCCCACCGCGCAGGCCGGAATCCCGATCAGCATGAGATACTGGCTGAAATTTTCCGGCGCGTGCATGTAGATGGGCGACGTGCCGAAGTTGTAGACCATGAACAGGATGATCAACAGCGCCAGCCAGAACGCGGGCATGCTGAGGCCCGAAAGGCTGATCACGCGGATCACATAGTCCAGCGCGGTATCCTGCTTGACCGCGCTGATCACGCCCGTGGGCACCCCCAGCAGCACCGCCACGACCATGGCCCACACGGCGAGTTGCAGCGTCACCGGAACGCGCGGGGCGATCACATTGATGGCCTTGGTTTCCAGCCGGTACGACTTGCCCAGATCGCCCGTCATCAAGCCGCCGATCCAAGTCAGATACTGGGCGTAGTAGGGCCGGTCCATCCCCAGGTCCTTCTCAATGGCAGCGCGGTCGCGCGCGTCCACATAACCGGCCGATTCGAAGAGAATATCGACGATATTGCCGGGTGCCAGGCGCAGCAGCACGAAGATCAGCACCGACATCCCGAACAGGGTCACCAGCGTCAGCAGGAATCTGTGAATCAGGAACGTCTTCATCAGTCCCCCCCCTCTGCGGGGAATACCCCTCCGCCAGCATCCGGCGCGGTGCGATCGGCGCCTCCCGCCAGCATCCGGCGCGGTGCGATCGGCGCCTCCCGCCAGCATCCGGCGCTTCGCGCACCCTACCGGAAACCTCTGCAAACGCAAACCCCGGCGCGGCGGGCCTGAGGCCCGCCGGTCCGCCGGCTTGTCGCGGGTCGTGTGCGTTCCCCCGAATCCACACGCCCGGGCGGGTTGCGCCTACTTGTCCAGCCAGACCTCCTGCATCCGCCCGTAGTTGTAGATGTTGTGGTGGGGCACCAGATTCTTCACGTACGGCCAGTAGGAGAAGAAATCCTGCCGGTGGGCCAAGATCGGTCGCGCGCCCTCCATCTGCAGGCGCTCGTCGATGTCGCGCACCAGTCGCAGGCGCTTGGCCGGATTGGCCTCGGCGGAGGCCTGGGCCATCACCAGCTCCAGGTCCTTGTTGCAATAGCTGTGGAACGTCCGTGGCGACGCGCAGGTGTAGTTCTCGAAGAAGTTCCCGTCCGGGTCGTCCACCGCCACGCCCGTCAGGTTCATGGCGATCTCGTATTCCCCGCGCGTCATCTTCGGGTGCCACACGCCGGTTTCGAACTGCTCAAGTGTGCCTTCGATCCCCACTTGCTTGAGCTGATCGATCACCCAGACGGCCGTATCCACGTAAACCTGGATGGCCCGCGTGGCAACGGCCACTTTGAGCGGGTTGGAGGGGGAATACCCGGCCTCGGCCAAGAGCCGCTTGGCCTCGGCCTTGTTCTTGGCCGGGTCGCCGTATCCGGGCATCTTGACCAGGTCCTTCTCCACCAGGCCCCACTTGCCATAGGGCGGGGGAATATTGGCGCCGCCCTGCAACGCGGCGCCCTGGTGAATGCTCTTGATCATGGCCGCCCGGTCCAAGGCCAGGTTCACGGCCAGCCGCAGTTTGGGATTGTTGAAGGGCGGCTTCTCGACGTTGAGCAGGATGTTGTCGGTCACCCCCTGGGCCACCTGGTGGAACACCACTTGCGGCGCGCCCGTCTTCAATTGGTCGCGCATCTGCAGGTTGCCCTCCCCAGGGAAGAAGATGTCCAGTTGGTTCGCCTGCATGGCCGCCACGCGGCTGGCCCGTTCCCGGATCACCGTGAAGACGATGCCGTCCAGGTAGGGCCGGTCCTTGACGAAGTAGTCGGGATTCTTTTCCAGCACCAACTGCTCGTCCGGTTTGGCTTCCTTCAACTTGAAGGGGCCGGTGCCCACCGGCTGGGTGCGCATCTGCTGGGGATCGAGGTGGCCGGGGTAGACCGGGGTGTACCCATTGGCCAGATAGGCCAGCAAGCTAGGTTGCGGGGCCTTCAGTATGAATGAAACCTCGTAGTCCCCGTTGGTGGCGATCTCTTGGACGTTGGCCCACCAATCCTTGCGGGGGTTGAGCTTGAAGCGTTTGTCCGACACGCCGCGCGCCACGTCGAACGTGAATTTGACGTCATTGGCCGTGAACGGCTTGCCATCGTGCCACTTCACCCCGCGGTGCAACTTGAAGGTGAGCTTCTTGTTTCCATCGCTCCAGGCCCAGCTTTCCGCCAAGTCTCCCACCAGATGATCGCCGTCCTCCGCCGGCCGGAAGGGATCGTAGACCAGCAGGTTGTTGAACATCGGAGCCGCCGGCCACGTCGTCGAAATCGTGGACTCCTCCTGGGGCGACAAACTCGGCCAGTTCTCCCGCAGCAAGGCGCGCAACACGCCGCCGTGCTTGCCGTTGGGAAAGGGCGCCTGGGTCGGCCCTGCCATCTCCTTCTTGGGGGCCGCCTTCTTCGCCGCTTTCTTGGCCGGCTCCTGGGCCAGAGCGGTTCCCGCAAACGCGATCAGCAGCGCCAGACATGCGATCCAGGCAATGCGCAGACTCTTGAAACTCATACCCTCTCCCCCTCATTTTTGGCGGTCGCGGATTGATCGGTTGCCCATGAACAGGACCCAGACAGTGTGCAAAGGGCATTCGATATGTCAAGGCGGAACTTCCCGTGGGGCGTACGACACAGGAGTTGCGGCCGCAAGGGGGTTGCTTTCTTGGTTGGGAAATCTGATAGTGTTATAACTATCAGAAAGGAGCGCCCCTGGCCGACC
>JBGPEV010000303.1:0-4801 GCA_041482995.1 bacterium
AGGGCATCCTGGGCATCATTACCTCGGCCTGGATGCGCCTGCAGGACCGGCCCAAGTTCCGCGCCAGCGCCTCCATCAAGTTCGCGGACTTCATCGCCGCCGCCCATGCCGTGCGGGCGATCAGCCAGGCGGGGCTCTACCCCGCCAACGTGCGCATCCTCGACCCCAACGAGGCGCTCAACAACGCCGTGGCGGACGGCTCCCATGCCGTGATGGTGCTGGGCTTCGAGTCGGCCGACCATCCCATGGATGCCTGGATGGCCCGCGCGCTCGAACTGGTGCGCGACCACGGCGGCGAGGTGCCGCGCGACGCCGGCAAGGCCACGGAGGACGAGAGCGTGACCCGCCAGGGCGCGGCGGGCGCGTGGCGCGACGCGTTTATCCGCATGCCCTACTTCCGCGACGCGCTGGTGGGCTTGGGGTTGATCTCCGAGACGTTCGAGACGGCGATCACCTGGGAGCGCTTCCCGGACTTCCACCGCCAGATGATGGACGTGACGCAGCGCGCCATCGACGAGGTCTGCAAGCAAGGCATGGTGACGTGCCGCTTCACCCACGCCTATCCGGACGGCCCGGCGCCCTACTACTCGGTTTCGGCGCTGGGCAAGAAGGGTAGCCAGTTGCAGATGATGGCGGAGATCAAGCAGGCGGCGTCCGAGGCGCTGATCCGGCTGGGCGGCACCATCACCCACCACCACGCGGTGGGGCGCTATCACCGCCCCTGGTACGATCAGCAGCGCCCGGAGCCCTTCGCCCACGCCCTGCGCGCGGCGAAGAAAGCGCTCGACCCCGCGGGCATCCTCAACCCGGGCGTGCTGATCGACCCGCTGCCGTAGGGCGGCGGGAGGGTGGCGGGTCCGTGCTCGGCTCTTCGCCGCGGAGGGATGGCGACAGTGCCGCGGATCGCCGGGCAGTTCAATAGGGCGAAAAGTGGTAGACTGCGCCGCTAACCAGGGGACGTCGCACAGACCGGGAACTCGGAAACGCTTCCGGAGCCTCGCAATGAACGGCGGCGAAATAGGGGACAGGGGTGAGGTATTGCGGGTGGTGCTCTGCGCTGGCCTGCTGCTCTGGGCAGCGGTGCCCGTCTGGGGCCAGCGCCCCGCCAAGGATGTCGTTGCCGTGCTGGACCTGGAGGCGGTGGAGGCCACCAAGGTCCAGGCGTTGGCATTCACCGACCGAGTGAGAGAGGAACTGGTCAGCGGCGGCAATTTCACGCTCGTGGATCGCGCACAGATGAACGCCGTGCTGGATGAGCAAGCGCTCCAGCAGACGGGCTGCACCTCCCAGGAGTGCGCGGTAAAGGTGGGCAAGATCCTGGGTGTGCGTAAGCTCGTCACGGGGCGGCTCACCAAGATCGACAGCGAGCTCTGGCAAGTCTCGGCCATGATGGTCGACGTAGAGACCGCGGAAACCCTTCGCGCCGTCTCCGTCCAGCATGTAGGGCCCTATCGCACATTACTGCTGGCCGGTGCGGGATCGCTGGTCGGTAAATTGGCCGGGGGCCAGGCCGCCGCCAAGGCCGCCCCTACCGGTGTCGCGCCCACTCCGGGGACGGAGCCCAGGGCCGGCGGTTGGGTCCTTGGCAATCCGATGCCCACCCCACGGATGGGAGCCGCTGCCGGGACCATCGCCGGCCAGATTTACGTGGCCGGCGGAGCCCTCCCCAATGACCGATCTGACGTTCTGGAAGTCTACAATCCCAGAAACGACGCCTGGAGCACGAGAAATGCGATGCCCACCTCTCGCGGTTGGGTCGCCGGAGCCACCCATGGCGACAAACTGTACGTGATAGGCGGGTTCCGATTCAATGACAAGAATGTGACCGACCGGGTGGACATCTTCAATCCCGCCACGAACAAGTGGAGCCGCGGATCGGATATGCCCACTTCGCGCGCTTTCCTGGCCGCCGTGGCGCTGGATGACGAGATTTACGCCATTGGTGGAGAGGCGCTGGGCCACAAGGCGTTGCCGGTGGTCGAGGCGTACCAGCCCAAGACGGACAAGTGGAAGCCGGTCGCGCCCTTGTCGCGGCCTCGGCTCGCACCCACTGCCGCTGCGTATGAGGGCAAGATCTACGTGTTTGGCGGCCGCGAGTCCGGAAGCGGCGCGCGTTTGAATTCCATGGAAATCTTCTATCCGCGCACAAACGAGTGGCGCGCGGGCAAGCGGATGCTGGCGAGCGCAAACACCGCCACGGCCTTCGTGTTGGACGGGGAGATTTTTATCGTTGGTGGCATCGGGTCCGGTGGGACCTATCTCGATTCTGTTCAAGTTTACGACCCGGCAAAGAATTCCTGGCGCTCGGCGCCTGCATTGCCGAGTGCCCGGTTCGGTGCGGTTGGCGTGGTCGTTGCCAGCAAGGCGTACGTGATTGGCGGCCGCGATGCGAGCAAGGAAGCGGTAGGCACTCTCCAGGTATTCACTCCCTAGTCGCCCTGTCGTCCTCCGCCCGCTGGTCGATCTCCTGGGGCAACGTAAACAACGGCTCCGGAATGTGCAGGCCGGTGGTGGCGAGCAGTTGCGCGGGGGGCACGTCCTTGGGCTGGTCGGTGTTTACGATGAGATGCCGCCCGGCCGGCAGGCCCCGCACCGGTTCGTAGGCCGCCTTTTGGGTGGGGTACAACTCCGCCCGGCCGTCGGAGATGCTGCGCCCCTCGGCCTCCCGCTTGCGCAGCCGGGCCAGGGCCACGGCGTCGGGCACTTGGCATTCCGCGAACCAGGCTTGCGCCCCGCACCGGCGGGCGAGGGCGAACGCGCGGCGGCGCTGAGCCTGCTTGCTGAAGGTGGCATCCAGGATCACGGAGCGCCCCTGGGCCAGCAGCGCCTGGGCGCGGGCGAACATCTCGGCGTAGGTGCGCTCGGTCCAGCGGGGCGTGTACAGCCCCGCGCCGAACGCCGAGCGGTCCCGCACGGTTTCCGCCGCGCCCCCGGAGGCCAGTTCCTTGCGGATGCGGTCGCTGGCCAGCACCGTCATCCCGGTGCGGGCGGCCACGGCGCTGGCCAAGTGACTCTTGCCCGAGCCCATCAGGCCGCTTGTCACCAGCAGCACGGGCGGGCCCATCTGCCGCGCGAAGGCCCGGGCCAGCGCGAAGAAACGCCGGGCGCGCCCCTCCACGGCCGCCCGCTCCGCACCGGCCAGGTTGGGGTCCCGCAGGCGCATGCCCAGCACTTTGCCGCGCACGTAGGCCCGGTAACAGGCGTAGAAGGGAATGAGCGCCAGCCACCCGAGGCCGCCCATCCGTTGCGCATAGCGCTCCAGCAGCCGCCGCGCCAGGCCGGGATAGCCGAAGTGGCACAGGTCCATCAGCAGGAACGCCACGTCATTGGCCACGTCGCCGTAGCGGAAGCGCTCGGTGAACTCCACGCAATCGATGATGCGGATGCGCCGCCCCAGCTCAATGTGCTCGCAGCGCAGGTCCCCGTGGCCGTTGCGGACGAAGCCCCCGGCCACCCGCGCCCGCAGCGCCGGCCCGTGGCGGCGCAGGAAGGCCGCCACGGCCGCGCGCAGGGCTGCGTGCTCCTCGCCGCTGTGCGTGATGCCGATGGCATGCTCCGTCTGGGCGAAGTTCTCCGCCCAGTTGCGGCGCCACGTGGCGAGAGCGCCGATGTGGGCGAACCGCCGCGCCGGGCGCAGCCGGCGGTGGAAGCGCGCGAGGAGGTCCGCCAGGGCGTCCAGCTCCTCGGGGCGCACGGTTCCCGCCCGCAGGCGATTGTCCAGCATGTGCTCCGGCGCCAGGCGGCGCATCACGACCGCGTAGTCCACGATCCGCCCCCGCGGCCCGAGCGTGTAGCGCGCCCCCGCGCGGCGCAGCGGCACCACGTCCAGGTAGACGCCGGCCGCCAGGCGCCGGTTGAGCCGCAGTTCCTCGCCGCAGAAGTGGCGGCGGCTCGCCAGGCTGCGGAAGTCGGTGAACCCCACGTCCACCGCGCGTTTGAACTTGAAGACGTAGCGGGGCGTCAGGAACACGCTGGAGATGTGGGTCTGCACCAGAGCGATGGGCCCAGGTCCGTCGCGGAAGCGCGGGCGCCGGGCCAGGGCGTCCTTCACGGCCGCCACGGTCTCCGCGTTCAGCCAGTCGGGCGGAGCGGCCGTGGCGGGGCTGGATTTGCGGGCGCGCATGGACACTCTCCGCAAGCGCCGAAGGCAGGGAGCACAATCCCCTCGCTCCCAGGATAGGGCGGACGCACGGCTGGGCGCCATGACCGCTGTCATGGGGGCGGGCCGTCTCACACCCGGATCGCGCGCACCAGGACCATGTTGCGGATCGCGCGCAGCGCCTCCAGCACGGGCTTGTCCACGGGGGTATCCACGCGCACGAGCGACATGGCCTTACCGCCGGGCATGTTGCGGGAGAGCTCGAACTGGCTGATGTTCACGCCGTTCTTGGCCAGCAGCGTCCCCAAGTCGCCGATCACGCCGGGCCGGTCGATGTTGATCATGGAGAGCAGGTGGCCCTCCGGGATCACCTCGAACTTGAACTCGTTCACCTGGCTGAGGCGGTAGTTGTTCACGCCGAACACGACGCCCGCCACGGAAAAGGTCTCCTTGCCGTCGGTGATCTCGAAGCGGATCGCGCTCGGATACTCGGAGAAGCCCGGGTCGTCCACGTCGGTGACCTGGATGTGCCGCTCCGCCGCCTTTTGCTCCGCGTTGACGAACGAGATCACGTCGGAGGACGTGTTCTTGAGGAAGCCTTTGAGGAACGAGCGGCGGATCATCGCGCCCTCGTCGCTGGTCAACTCGCCCCGGTATTGCACGAGAATGCTGCGGGGGTTGAAGTCCAGGGATTGCACGGCG
>JBGPEV010000304.1:0-4789 GCA_041482995.1 bacterium
TGGAGACCCAGGTTCAAACACCAGCGCTTCTCCTTCAGACCTGCTCTACTGCCAGTATACCATCAAATTCAGCCTTGTAAATACCAATAATAACCTATTTCGGACGGGTCCATTGAGCGCCCCACACCATGTATAGTCGCTCTGTTGTCTCAAGACGTTACAGCAGCAAATTGAAAGACGAACCGCGATGCACCCCAGCACTCTGTCTCAAAACGATGCAGCAGGGCCCAGGAGCTTGCTGCTTCGGGCAATCCGTGGCGAATGGGTGCCCCGCGTCCCGGTCTGGCTGATGCGGCAGGCGGGCCGGTGCGATCCGGCCTATCGGGCCTACCGCGAGCGGGTGGGGCTGGGGCTGCACGCCCTCTTCCGCCACCCCGAGCATGCCACCGCGCTATCCCTGCTCCCCCGGCGCTTTGGGGTGGACGCGATCATCATGTACCAGGACATCCTGACCCCGCTGGAGCCCATGGGCGCCGACTTCGAGTTCGCGCCCGGGCCCGTGCTGGCCCAGCCCCTGCGGCAGGCAGGCGCCGTGGACGCCTTGCGCGCCTACGATCCCGCGCGCGACCTGCCCTACGTCGGGGAGGAGATCGGGGCGATCCGGCGCGAGTTGCGGGGCGGGTTGCCCCTGCTGGGCTTCGCCGGGGCCCCGTTCACCTTGGCCGCGTTCCTGATCGAAGGGGCGAGTCCCGGCGCCATGCCCCACACCCTGGCCTTCGCCGCGCAACAGCCCGCTGCGTTCGGACGCTTGCTGGAGCGGCTCACCCGCATGACCCTCGACTATCTCAATTACCAGGGAGCGTGCGGGGTCGATGCCGTGCAGCTCTTCGAATCGGTGGGCGACGGGATTCCCGGGCCGCTCTACGAGCGCTATGCCCAGCCCAGCCACGAGCAGATCCTGGCCGGGCTGCGGCCGGGCTTGCCGGGTATCCTGTTCGTCAAGGGGAGCCCGTTTCCCCAGCAGATGGCCCGGTCCGGCGCCGCCGCCGTCAGCGTGAGCGAGGAGGTGGACCTGGCGTCTCTGCGGACAGGCACCCAGGGACGGGTGGCCGTGCAGGGCAACGTGCCCAACCGCTTGCTGGCGACCGGTACCCCGGCGCAGGTGGCCGATGCCGTGCGGACGTGCATCCGCGCCGCGGGGGGCCGCGGGCACATCCTCAACCTCAACCACGGCGTGTTGCCGGAAACCCCGTTCGAGAACGTGCGCGCGTTCGTCGCCGCGGCCCGCACCGTGACGTTTCCGCCGCCTTCCGCTTGACCTGCAGGCGCCACAAGAACTACTGAACCACAAAGTACACAAAGAACCGCGGAAAAAGCTGAACCACAAAGGACACGAAGGACACAAAGTAAACTGCCGAGGAAGTCAGGTCAGCAATCCAACAGGAGTGATGCCCTTCGCGCCAAACCAGGATCCGGGAGTTCAGAGAAAACTATTGCAGTTCTTCGTGTCCTTCGTGTCTCCTCGGTGTCCTTTGTGTTGAAGCAGTTTGCAGTTTTGCCAATGACGCCCAACTGCGCGGGGTCAACCGATGGAATGGGAAACCATGAAGCTGGAGGGGCTAGGCCCCGTCCGGCACCTCGTGTTCAACCGGCCGGCGGTGCACAACGCGGTGAGCCGCCAGTTTCTGCGCGATGTCGTGCAGGCCTGCCTGTACATCGAGGCCCAGCCGGACTGCCGCGTGGTGATCGTGCGCGGCGCCGGTCCCAGTTTTTGCTCCGGTGCGGACTTGAAGGAGGGGCTGACCCACGAGGGCGCGGTGGCCGAGATGATGGGCCGCGCCCGGGACGGCGCGCGGGCCATTCAGGCCCTGGGCGAGGTCCCGCCCATCACGATCGCCGCGGTGCACGGCCATGCCATCGGGGGCGGCGCCATGCTGGCCATGGCCTGCGACTTCCGCATCGCGGCCGCGGGCGCCCGCCTGAGCATCCGCGAGGTGAGCCTGGGCATCAGCCTCTCCTGGCAGAGCATCCCCAACGTGGTGAACCTGGTCGGCCCCTCCAAGGCCAAGGAGATGATCATCTTTGGGGAGACTTACGACGCCCCCACGCTGGAAAAGTACGGCGCCTATGACCAGGTGGTGCCGGAGGCGCAACTCCTCAACGCCGCCGGGGCGCTCGCCGGCAAAGTGCTCTCCCAGCCGCCCTTGCCCGTCGCCATGACCAAGGCCTCCATCAACGCCTACGTGCGGGCGCTGGACCGCGCCGTGTTCCACGGCGATGCGGTCGGCCTCACCCTCACCGGCCGCTCCAAGGACGCCGCCACGGCCCGCGAAGCGTTTTTTGCCCGGAAACCGGGCACCTGGGTGGGGGAATAGCCAGCCCACCGGATGGGCGGGGTTGCCGGTCCTGCAGGCAGAGCGCCCGGAACGTCGTCTTAAAGCGCCAACAGAGGGTAGGAGAGGCCTCCGTGCCTTTCCCGGAGCCACGCCGGCGGGAGGGGGCGCCCATTCGGCAGGCAAAGGCCAGGCTCCGCGGCCCGCCCGACTGGCGCAATTCGCGACTTTGAACCGATTCTCTGGGGCGGCGGTAGTGGGTCACTTTGCGGTCGAACAGCGGATTCCTCGCAACTGCGCTCGGAATGACAAAGTTGGTGTCACCCCGAGCGCAGTTGCGAGGGGTCTGCTGTTTCCCAGCCCGCAGCGTCCAGGCAAACTGACCCACTACCGGGGCGGCACATCGGTTTTCTTCTCCCGTGGCTCTTGATAAGGTTGGGCCGCCGACAGCACGTTGGCCGAGATTCTGGCGTTTCGGGGCAGCCTGAAGACCTGCCCGGCGGCTCCACCTTGGGCCGCTGGCCGGGCGCATTCCCGGCATGATCAATTCTTACAGCGGCCCTCCGGCCCGGATTCCTCCGGTGGAAGGGTCAGATGATAATCTTGAGCGAGGAGAATCCATGAAACGCACGTGGTTGTTGGCTACGCTGACCCTCACCCTGGCCGTGGGACTGACCGCCTGCCAGCGCGAACCGGATACCATCAAGCTGGGCATCGCCGGTCCCATGACCGGACCCGAAGCCAAATTCGGGGAGCAACTCAAGAAGGGCGCCGAGGCCGCCGTGGCGGACGTCAATGCCGCCGGCGGACTGAACGGCAAGAAGGTGGAGTTGGTGGTGGGAGACGATTCCTGCGATCCCAAGCAGGCCCAGTCGGTGGCCAACAAGCAGGTCGAGGCGAAGGTGTTCGCCGTGATCGGCCATTTCTGTTCTTCCTCCACGATTCCCGCCTCCGCGGTGTACGCGGAAAACAACCTCCTGATGATCACGCCGGCCTCGACCAATCCCAAGGTGACCGATCAGGGATTGCCGACGGTGTTTCGCACCTGCGGCCGGGACGATCAGCAGGGCAGCGTGGCGGGCGACTTCATCGCGACCAAGCTCAAGCCCAAAGCCGTGGCCGTGATCCACGACAAGACCACCTACGGGCAAGGCCTCGCCGACGCAACCCGGAAGCGGCTGAACGAGACGCACAAGATCAAGGAAGTGCTCTACGAGGGCATCAACAAGGGCGACAAGGACTTCAGCTCGCTGGTCACGAAGCTGAAGGGGTTGAAGGTAGACGCCATCTTCTTCGGCGGCTACCACCAGGAAGCGGGGTTGATCGTGCGCCAAGCCTATGACCAGGGCCTGAAAGCCAAGTTCGTCAGCGGCGACGCCCTGGTGACCGACGAGTTCGCCAGTGTGGTGGGCAAGAACCAGGCGGCCACGGGGGTGATGATGACCTTCGGCGCGGACGCCCGCAAGATTCCAGGGGCCAAGGCGGTGGTGGACAAGATCAAGGCGGGGGGATATGAGCCCGAAGGCTATACCCTCTACACCTACGCCGCGGTGCAGGCCGTCGTGGAAGCCCTCAAGGCGAACAACTTTAGCCGGGATGGCAAGGTGCTCGCGGCCTGGTTGAAAAAGAATCCCGTCAATACCGTGATGGGCAAGAAGGAGTGGGACGAGAAGGGCGACCTGAAGACGTCAGACTACGTCGTCTACGGATGGAAGGAGAAGGACGGCAAGATGATCTACGAGGAGTTGTAGCGCGCCGTACGTGGACCGGCCCGGCGGGAAAGCCGGGCCGGTCCCCAGCTTTTCCGCCATACCCCGCGCCGTTCGGCTTCATGAGCATCTTCATTCAGCAGATCGTCAATGGCGTGATTCTGGGGTCGATCTATGGATTGATCGCCATCGGCTACACGATGGTCTACGGCATCATCGGCATGATCAATTTCGCCCACGGCGAAATCTACATGATCTCCGCCTACTTGTTCGCCGTCTTCCTCGCGCTCACGGCGCTGTTTGGCATCGCTTCCCTGCCGGTCGCCCTGTTGCTCACCCTCGTGCTGACGATCCTCGTGACCGCGGCCTACGGTTTTGCCGTGGAGCGCCTCGCCTACCGCCCCCTGCGCGGTTCCCAGCGCCTGGCCCCGCTCATTTCCGCCATCGGCATGTCCCTGGTGCTGCAGAACTACGTGCAACTGGCCCAGGGCGCCAAGGAGCAGGCGGTGGCCGCCCTCTATCCGGGCGTGTTCCGCTCCGGCAGCGCCACCGACTTCGTGCAGATCACGCACCTGCAGGCGATCATCGTCGTGGTCGCCGTGCTGGCCATGGCCGTGCTGACGCTGATCATCAACCGCACCGCGCTGGGCCGGGCCTGCCGGGCCACCCAGCAGGATCGGGTGATGGCGAGCCTGCTGGGCATCAACACCGACCGCACCATCTCCCTGGTGTTCGTCATCGGCGCCAGCATGGCGGCCGTGGCGGGGGTGCTGATCACGCTCAACTTCGGATCGTTCAATTTCTACA